>CABQCB010000158.1 GCA_902462475.1 uncultured Oscillibacter sp.
TGGTGCCGGTGGTGGGACTCGAACCCACACGGTATCGCTACCAACGGATTTTGAGTCCGTCACGTCTACCAATTCCATCACACCGGCATAGGGGTACTTGGCTATTATACAAGAGCCCATAGGGAAATTCAAGAGTTGATTTCAGAAAAATCAAAAAAATGAACGAAGCGTAAAATGCGGTGAAAAAGGGAAGAAACCTCTACACAAACGGAAAAAGACGTGCTATCATATATTAGTTAAATTATGTGCATTTTTCGAGCTTTACCGGAGAGGAGGGCAGTGCGATGCGGAAAATACTGATGACATGGCTGCTGTTGCTGACGGCGCTGATGACCAGCGGGTGCGGATTTACCATCTCTCCCCAGGAGCTGTACTGCCTGCCCAAGCTCCCCACGGAATACACAGAGCTGGACAACCGCATCAATGCCATTTTGTCCGACGGAGCGGAGTATGCCGCACCTATCTCCGGCAGCAACATCCAGCCGGTGCAGCTGGAGGACCTGGACGGGGACGGGCAGGAGGAGGCGGTGGCGTTTTTCCGCAATGACGCCGATGAAAAGCCCCTGAAAATCTGTATTTTTACCGCCAAGGACCAGACTTATGAGCTCTCCTACGTGATCGAGAGCAGCGGCACTGCCATTTACAGCATCAGCTACAATGATCTGGACGGCGATGGGAACACGGAGCTGATCGTGGGCTGGCGCGTGACCACCGACCTGCAGGCGCTGGTGGTGTATACCCTCAAAGACGGGGAGCCTACGGAACTCATGCGCAGCAACTATGTTCGCTATGCGGTCACCGATCTGGACCAGGACCAGGTCCAGGAGCTGGTGGTGCTGCGCAGCGCCGAGGGCGGCGACGCCGTGGCGGACTATTACACCTGGCAGAACGGGAACCTGCAGCTGCAGGGCTCGGCGCCCATCTCCATCACCATGGCGGAGCTGAACCAGCAAGGGCGGGTCACTGCGGGGACCCTGAACGACGGGAAGCCGGCGCTGTTTGTCACCGGCGTGGAGGAAGGCCTTTGGTCTGTGACGGATGTGCTGGCCTCCCGCAACGGGGATCTGACCAACATCACCCTCTCTGACGCCACGGGCGTTTCCGCTGAGATCGCCCCCTTCCAGACGCTCTATCCCATGGACATCAACAGCGACGGTGTGACGGAGCTTCCCCGGGCCGTTTCGCTGCCTATTTTGGAAGAAAACCAGATCGCCTACCAGCGGATCGACTGGTATACCTACAATGCCCAGGGAGAGGCGGCCCTGGCACTGAGCACCTATCACGATATTGAGGACGGCTGGTATTTCCTCCTGCCGGAGAGCTGGCGGGAGGAGGTCATGGTGTCCCGGAGCGTGGATGAGGACGAGGCGTGCGTCACGTTCTATATCCAGGGCGAACAGGGACCCGAGCCCTTCATGCAGATCACGGCCATCACCGGCAGCAGCCGCAGCGTTAAGGCGGTGCGGGGAGGACGGTTCACCCTGGGCCGCCAGGCGGAGACCATTTACACCGCGGAGCTGCTGGATGCCAACAGCCGCTGGAGTGGCGGCATGACCGAAGATGAGGTGCGCTCTGCCTTCAGCCTCATCACCAAAGAGTGGGTATACGGCGACAACTGACCGACAAGAAAGGAAACGCCATGAAAAAAGTTTTGGTTTTGGAAGACGAGTCCAGCATCCGCAGCTTTATTGTCATCAACCTGCGGCGGGCGGGCTACGATGTGATCGAGGCCGAGACCGGTGAGGATGCGCTGGAGCGGCTCAAGGAGAATCCGGACACCAAGGTGGCGCTGCTGGACATCATGCTGCCCGGCATCGACGGCTTTGAGGTCTGCCGCCGCATCCGGGCCACCAACGCCAAGATCGGCATCATCATGCTCACGGCCCGCTCTCAGGAGATGGACAAGGTGACGGGCCTTATGACCGGCGCCGATGACTATGTGACCAAGCCCTTCTCTCCGGCGGAGCTGACCGCCCGGGTGGATGCCCTGTTCCGCCGGGCCGGCGGGGAAGAGCCCGCCCAGGCCGGAGAGATCTCCCAGCCGCCGTTTTTGCTCAACACCCGCAACCGCACCTTGGAGAAAAACGGCCAGCGCATCAAGCTCACCCAGGTGGAGTATTCCATCATGAAGGTGTTTATGGAAAACCCCGGCAAGGCCCTCTCCCGGGAGGAGATCCTGGATATGGTGTGGGGCCGGGACTATTTCGGCGAGCTGAAGATCGTGGACGTGAACGTGCGCCGTCTGCGGCTGAAGATCGAGGACAACGTACAAAATCCCACCTATATCACCACCGTGTGGGGATACGGGTACAAGTGGGGCTTTTGACTGAGACCGGGCGGGGCGTTTGAGCTTTGCGCCGGAAAACGGATGAAAGGAGGCGGAGCGCGGTGTCAGAAGAGCGCGGGATCAAGTGGAAGACCCTTCGGATCCAGGGCCTGCGGCAGCGGTGGGTGTTCAACAGCATCATGCCGGTGCTGCTGATGCTGGTGCTGCTGGTGACCTTGTTTTCCGTGGGCATTTCCAGCTATTATTACGGAACCATGCAGGACGGCCTCATGAAGCAGGCCCGGGCGGAGGCCGGCGCCTTCAACGATTACTTTATGGATAACGGGTTTGCCGAGTATTTGCAGCGGGCCACTCAATCCACCACCAATTTTGAGGACAAGGACCGCATCGAGCTGCAATTCATCAACGGCGCCGGACGCATCCAGGTCTCCTCCACCTCCAGTTTGAAAAACGGCATCAAGCCCGGTACACCGGATATTGAGCAGGCCATCGCCCAGCAGGACTGCGTGGCATTCCAGGGCCGCGACCCGGAGACCGGGGAGAACATCATGGCCGTTTCCGCGCCATTGATGTACAGCGGCAAGGTGGTGGGCGTGCTGCGGTTGGTGACCTCGCTGCGTGAGGTGAACCGCCAGATCCTGGTGACCATTGCGGTGGTCTTGGTGATCGCCGCGCTGTGCATGACCATGGTCATCCTGGCCAACCTCCTCTTTATCAACGACGTGGTGGAGCCCGTGGCGGTGGTCAGTGACGCTGCCAAGCGCATTTCGGCGGGAAGCTACGGCATCCAGATCGAAAATAAATACTCCGACGAGCTGGGGGAGCTGGTAGACAACATCAACGACATGTCCCTCAAGATCGGCCGCAACGAGAAGATGAAAAGCGAGTTCATCTCCTCCGTGTCCCATGAGCTGCGCACGCCGCTGACCGCCATCAACGGCTGGGGCGAGACCATCCTGGAGGATCCCACCGGCGATCCCGAGCAGCTGCGCCGGGGCATCCGGATCATCCTCAACGAATCCCGCCGCCTTTCCACCATGGTGGAAGAGCTGCTGGAGTTTTCCAAAATGGAGGACGGCCGCTTCACCTTGCGGGTGGAGCAGGTGGATCTGCAGGCGGAGTTTGAGGACGCCATCTTCACCTACCGGGAGCTGTTCCGGCAGGAGGGCATTGCCCTGGAGTACGAGAGCTGCGACGAGGAGCTGCCCTTTATCTCCGGCGATCCCGAGCGGCTCAAGCAGGTATTCTGCAACGTGCTGGACAACGCCGCCAAGCACGGCGGATCGGGTCTGCGGATCACGGCTTCCATCTGCCGGGAGGGCCACGAGGAGGTGGTCCGGGTGCGGGATTACGGCCCCGGCATCCCAGAGGCGGAGCTGCCCTATGTCAAGCAGAAGTTCTATAAGGGCTCTTCCAAGGCCCGGGGAAGCGGCATCGGTTTGGCCGTGTGCGACGAGATCATCGGCCTCCACGGCGGTACGTTCACCATCGGCAATGCCGAGGGCGGCGGCGCTGTGGTGACCATCCGTCTGCCCATGAACACGTAATCGAACATTCGTTTGCTTTTTGCGAACGGCTGTGATAAAATGCAACATTAGAAAGGAATCCACATGGCAGAACACAATTCCTGCGCCTTCCGCACCAGCATCGGCGGACAGGCGCTCATCGAGGGCATCCTCATGCGCGGCCCGGAGAAGGAGGCCGTGGTGGTGCGGGACCAGGAGGGGAAGCTGGTGGAAAAGGTGGAGCCCCTGCGCTTCATCAAGGATCGCTACCCCATTCTGGGCTGGCCCCTGGTGCGGGGTACCGTCAATTTTCTGGACTCCATGGTCCACGGCGTCAAGGCCCTCATGTACTCGGCGGACTTCTACCCCGATGACGAGGCTGCCCAGCCCTCCCGCTTTGAGCAGTGGCTGGAATCCCATATCCCCAGCAAGAAACTGGAAAGCGCCGTGGTGGCGCTGGCAGTGGCGCTGGGCGTGGGCATGAGCATTTTCCTTTTCATGGTGCTGCCCACTCTGCTCACCGGCGGCATCCTGCATTTTTACCCCGGCTTTCCCATGTGGGGCCGCAACCTGGTGGAGGGACTTTTGAAGATTGTCATCTTCCTCATCTACCTGATCGCCTGCTCCCGGCAAAAGGACATCTACCGGGTGTTCCAGTACCACGGCGCGGAGCACAAGACCATCTTCTGCTACGAGGCGGGCCTGCCCCTGACCGTGGAGAAC
>CABQCB010000159.1 GCA_902462475.1 uncultured Oscillibacter sp.
AGCGATGCCGGCGATGGCAGCGATGGCCAGGGAGGTCAGCGTGATGGACACGCCGCCCACATGGAAGGTGAGGCCATCGGTGAAGCCCAGGCCGCACACCAGGATGACCGCAGCGATGATCAGGTTGCGAGAGTTGGTGAAGTCCACCTGGTTTTCCACCACGTTCCGCACACCGATGGCGGAGATCATGCCGTAGAGGATGAAGCTCACGCCGCCGATGATGGCGGAGGGGATGGAGCTGACGAAGGCGGCGAACATGGGGCTGAAGGACAGCACGATGGCGTAGATGGCAGCCAGCCGGATCACCCGGGGATCGTGGACCCGGGAGAGCACCAGCACGCCGGTATTTTCGCCGTAGGTGGTGTTGGCAGGGCCGCCGAAGAGGCCTGCCAGGGCGGTGGCGATGCCGTCGCCCACCAGGGTGCGGTGGAGGCCGGGATCTTCAATGAAGTTCTCGCCCACGGTGGCGGAGATGGCGGACATGTCGCCGATGTGCTCCATCATGGAGGCGATGGCGATGGGCGCCATGACCAGGATGGCGGAGATATCGAACTTGGCCACGGAGCCGCCGAAGTTGGTCACGAAGGGCTGGAAGCCCAGCACGTCGGCCCCGGCCAGGCTGGTGAAGTCCACCTTGCCGGCCACCAGGGCCACGATGTAAGAACCCACCACGCCCAGCAGGATGGGGATGATCTTGATCATGCCCTTGCCCCAGATGTTGGCCACCACGATGATAGCCATGGCCACCAGGGCCAGCCACCAGCAGGTGGAGGCATTGGACACGGCGGAGGGCGCCAGGTTCAGGCCGATGAGGATGATGATGGGGCCGGTGACCACGGGAGGCAGGAAGCGCATGACCTTATGGACGCCCACCGCTTTGATGATGAGGGCCAGCACCACATACAAAAGGCCCGCCACCACGATGCCGCCGCAGGTGTACTGGAGCTTTTCCGCCGGGTCCATGCCCGCGTAAATGCCGCTGTCCATAGCCGCCATGGCCTGGAAGCCGCCCAGGAACGCAAAGGAGGAGCCCAGGAATGCGGGCACCTTCATGCGGGTGCACACATGGAAAAAGAGCGTGCCGAAGCCGGCGAAAAACAGCGTGGTCTGGATGGACAGGGGCAGTCCGTAGCCCTGCACCAGAATGGGCACCAGCACCGTGGCGCCGAACATGGCGAACATGTGCTGCAATCCCAGAAGCAGCATCTTGGGCGCGCCCAGCGTCCGGGCATCCCGGATAGGCGCGGCGTTGTTTTTTGTCTCGTTCATGTCATTTCTCCTCTCGTCACGCACAAATGCGCAAAAAAAATACCGGCAACAATGCCGGTTTCAGGAATAAGAGGGCAAATAGGCCCCGGAGGACACCGCGGACAGAACATGCATCATTCCCATGGTAGTACCTCCCTTTCTCAGTTCGCCTTATTATACAGGCCCCGGCACCGCTTTGCAAGGGCAGTCCGGCTAAAAAGGCAGGGAAAATCCGTAGGGAAAATTGTCGAAAATGACGGAGGAGCCGCCGTCACTTCAGCAGCTCCTCCACCTGGGATTCTCCGTAAACCGGGACGCCTAGCGCTCCAAGACGCGCGGCGGTGACGCCGTCTCCCGCCGTCAGCGTGCGGGAAAACGTGCCGTCGTACACCTGTCCCCTCCCGCAGGAGGGGCTGCGCTCTTTCAGCAGCGCCGCCTGGCAGCCCAGCAGCGTGCAAAGACGCACCGCCTCCTCCGCGCCCCGGCGGTACTGCTCCGTTACGTCGGTGCCGCTCTGGGTAACCACCCGGTCTCCCCGCCGCTCTGCCGGAGGACGGGGCGTGGGAAGGCCGCCCAGCTGCTCCGGACACACGGGCACCAGCGTATGCCGCGCCGCCAGAGCCTTTATGGCCGGGTGGGGCTTGGCCGCCCCGTCATAGCGGCAGCGGCAGCCCAAAAGGCAGGCGGAGACCAGCAGCTTCATCGCCGGCCTCCCCGCTCCATGGCCGCCCGCTCCCTTTGCAGTTCCCCGTAGAGCTTCAGTGCGTTCCAAGCGCGGTTATGGGGCGTGAGCACCGCCTTCATGCAGTCCGCCCCCGCCTGATTCAGCGCGGCGAGCACCGACTCCAGCCGGTCATCCAATCCGCACAGCACCACCATGCGCCCGCCCAGCGTGCCGCCGGCATAGGGCATGGAAGGCGCCGCCTCCGTATCCAGCCCGGCCAGGACCCCGATGGGTTTGTTGTAGTCCCCTCTGGCCACAGGCACCACTTCCGCCTCAAAAGGCGCCACCGCGGCGCTCAGCGCCAGGATATTCAGCAAAGAGTCAAAGCCAAAGAGCAGGATCGTTCCGGTCATGTTGCTTCCTCCTTTGTGGTATGGCGTAAAGTCAGATGAGCGTCTGTCCGTTCAGCACCGCCTGGGCCAGATGCTCCCCTTCATAGCGCAGCTTCAGGGAAAAAAACGGGACGTCCTCTTCCAGGAGCTTCAAAAAGATCTTGTCCCCCTCCCACATGGGCAGCGCCCGCAGCCGGGCCTTTTGAATCCATTGCAGCTCGCCCTCGTCGCAGGGGTGGGGCGTGCCCGTCCAGCCGGTGGCGGTGAACAGGTGCATGAACTCCCCCTCCGCCTCATCGGAAACGAAGGTCACCAAGCCCCGGTAGCGGTACTGCGTCAGGCGGAGGCCCGTCTCCTCCTCCGTCTCCCGCAGGATGCACTCTTCCGGGCTCTCCCCTTCCAGGAACTTTCCGCCCACGCCGATCCACTTGTCGTGGTTCACGTCGTTGCGTTTTTTCACCCGGTGGAGCATCAGGTATTCGTCTCCCCGCTCCAGATAGCACAAGGTGGAGTTGATCACATCCATCCCTCCCTTTTTCGCCATTATACCCGCTTCCGGGCAAAAAGAAAAGCCCCGGCCATGCCGGAGCTCCTCTTTTCTTTCATTCAGCCCTTGCGGATCAGCTTGCGCAGCTGGATGAGCACCATGGATCCTAGGGACAAGCCGGCCACCGTGCCCAGCTGGCCCAGGGTCAGCGGCGCCACCTGGAACAGAGGCTCCAGCACGGGAACCGTCATCACCGCCGTCAGCAGCACCGCGCCCAGCACAAAGGCGCCCAGCAGGAAGCGGTTGTTCCAGAACTTTCTGGTAAACAGCACGGGGCTGCCGGACTTGCAGCTGAAGCCGTGGAACAGGCGGGAAAGGCACAGCGTGGCAAAGGCCATGGTGCTGCCTACCGCGGCGCCGCCGGCGGCCAGGCCCAGACGGAACGCCAGAATGGTAGCCGCGGCGATGATCACGCCGTCCACCGCAACGCTGATGAGGAACGGGCGGGTCAAAATGCCCTCACTGCGCTGGCGGGGCTTTTCCCGCATGACCGCGTCGGAGTGGGGCTCCAGACCCAGGGCAATGGCGGGCAGGGAGTCCGTCAGCAGGTTGATGAACAACAGATGCACCGCCGCAAAGGGCACGGGCAGCGCCAGCAAGGAGGCGTAGAGCACGGTCAGGATGCCCGCGGCGTTGCCGGAGAGCAGGAACTGGATGGAGCGCTTGATATTGGCGTAGACATTGCGGCCGTTCTTCACCGCCTGAACGATGGTGGCGAAGTTGTCGTCCGTGAGCACCATGCCGGCGGCGTCCTTGGCCACCTCCGTACCGGTGATGCCCATAGCTACGCCGATATCCGCCTGCTTGAGGGCGGGGGCGTCATTGACGCCGTCGCCGGTCATGGCCACCAGGTTGCCCCGGTCCTGCCAGGCCTTGACGATACGGATCTTATGCTCCGGAGACACCCGGGCATAGACGGACACCTTGGGCACGAACTGCCGCAGCTGCTCGTCGCTCATGCCGTCGATGACGGCGCCCTCCACCGCCTCGGTACCCTCGGTGAGGATGCCGATCTCCTTGGCGATGGCCGCAGCGGTGACCTTGTGGTCGCCGGTGATCATAATGGGACGGATGCCGGCGGCGATGCACTCGCGCACCGCGGCCTTGGACTCCGGACGGGGCGGGTCCATCATGGCGATCAGGCCCAAAAAGTCCAGTCCGTTCTCATCCGCCAGCTCTACCTCCGGCCGCTCCAGGGGCCGCACGGCAAAGGCCAGTACCCGCAGACCCTGCTCGGAGAACGTCCGGTTGGCCTGCTCCGCCTCTTCCCGGGCCTGGGGCGTGATGACGCACCGGTCCAGCAGGACGTCCACGGCGCCCTTGGTCACCAGGACGTAGCCGCCGGAGAGCTTGTGGACTGTGGACATGAGCTTGCGGTCGGAGTCAAAGGGCAGCTCCGCCAGGCGGGGCCAGCGGCCGCGGACCTCCGCCTCATCAAAGCCGTGGTCCTCTCCCAGGCGCACCAGTGCCGTCTCCGTGGGGTCACCCACCTCGCCGCTTTCGTTTACGGTGGCATCGCTGCACAAAAGCGCCGTCCGCAGCAGGGGCTCCTGTACGGGATCGTGGAAATCCGCATCCGCCACATCAATGATCCGTCCGGCGGTGTAGAGCTTCTTCACCGTCATCTTGTTCTGGGTCAGTGTACCCG
>CABQCB010000160.1 GCA_902462475.1 uncultured Oscillibacter sp.
CGTTCCCGCCATGACGGAGTCTTTGCGCAAGCTGGAAGCCTGCGGCGCTGACTGCATCGTCATGCCCTGCAACACCGCCCATTACTTCCTCCCCCGCCTCCAGCCCCTTACCCCCGTCCCGTTCCTCAGCATGCCGGAAGCCGCCGCCCGGGCCTGCGGCGACCTGTTCCCCGGCAAGCGGGCCGGCATTCTGGCCACCCGCGGCACTCTGGCCGCCGGCATCTACCAGCAGGCTCTGGATGTCCAGGGCGCCCACTGGACCGCGCCGGACAGCCAGTCGCAGGACACGCTCATGGACGTGATCTACAACGGCGTCAAGGCCGGCCGCCCGCCCGAGGCCTACCGCAGCCAGTTCCTCTCCGTTTTGGAGCGCATGCCCGGGGCGGACTATTTCATCCTGGGCTGCACGGAGCTGCCCCTGGCGGTGCAGGCCCTGGGGCTGACGCTGCCCGCCGTGGATCCCACGGAGGAGATCGCCCGCACCGCCATCCGCTTTTGCGGGTATCCCACCCATCCCCGTCTATAAATTACGGCCGCGTTTGGGCAGATCGCCCGCACCGCGGCCGTTTTCTTTACAAATTATTTAAAATTTTGACACTTCCTTTGCGCTTTGCTTTACAGGTGCTGATTTTTTTGTTATAATATCTTTCAATTGTGCACATGTTTCGTATAAAATGACGAAACAAATCATCCTGTTTGAGGTGAATCTATGAAGAAAAAGAAAATCAGTCTCCCCATCCAGATTCTGGCAGCCCTGCTGCTGGGCATTGTTGTGGGTGCGCTGCTGGGCAGCACCGGTCTCAAGGACATCACCACCGACTTCATCAAGCCCTTCGGTGACATCTTCGTCAACCTTCTGAAGTTTATCGTGGTCCCCGTGGTCCTCGTCTCCATGATCGACGGCATCCTCTCCATGGACGACATGAAGAAGGTGGGCGCCGTGGGCTGGAAGACCGTACTCTACTTCCTGTGCACCACCGCCATCGCCTGCGTCATCGGCCTGGCCCTGGCCAACGTGTTCCACGGGGCCGGCCTGTTCCCCGACCTGAGCAGCCAGCTGGGCAGCGCCTCCTATGAGGCCGCGGAATTCGGCGGCTTCATGTCCACGCTGGTGGGCATCTTCCCCTCCAACATGTGGGAGGCCTTCCGCACCGCCAACATGCTGCAGGTCATCGTCATCGCCCTGTTCTTCGGCGGCGCCATCATGGCCGCCGGCGAGAAGGGCAAGCTGTGCCGGGATCTGGTGTCCTCCTTCAATGAGGTCATCAACCGGCTCATGGAGTTCATCATCGCCCTGAGCCCCATCGGCGTCTTCGCCTACATGTCCTGGGTGGTGGCCAACCAGGGCCCCGACATTCTGGGTTCCCTGGCTCTGGTGCTGGGCTGCGCCTACATCGGCTACATTCTCCACGCCGTGCTGGTGTACTCCTTCTCCGCCAAGGTCTTTGCGGGCATGAGCCCCGTGCGCTTTTTCAAGGGCGCGGCCGCGGCCATGATGTTCGCCTTCACCACCACCTCCTCCGCCGCCACGCTGCCCGTCTCCAAGGAGTGCGCTGAGGAGATGGGCGCCGACCGGGACGTGGCCGCCTTCGTGCTGCCCCTGGGCGCCACCATCAACATGGACGGCACCGCCATCTACCAGTGCGTGGCCACCGTGTTCCTGGCCGCCTGCTCCGGCATGGAGCTGACCCTGGGCCAGATGGTGCTGGTGGTGGTCACCGCCACGCTGGCCTCTGTGGGCACCGCCGGCGTCTCCGGCGCGGGCATGATCATGCTGGCCATGGTGCTGGAAGCCATCAACATCCCTGTGGATTATATCGGCCTGATCGTGGCAGTGGACCGTCTGTTCGACATGGGCCGTACCTGCCTCAACGTCACCGGCGACATCGCCTGCTCCCTGTGCGTGAGCAAGTGGGAGTCCAAAAAGGCGGGCTGACCTGGATAAACGAAAAGCCCCCCCCGGATCTCCGGGGGTGCTTTTTTGATTCCAATTTGTAGAATCCGGTCAAAATAAGACGGATCGTATCAGAATGTGACCACTTCCTGAGCGGGCTTGCGGCAGGGCGCGATGGATAAGATATTCATCACCGGTCCCTTGCCCTTGTAGGCCTTGTGGTCTTCCACGGCCATGCGGGCGGTGACCTCGATCCAGTCCCGGTTTTCGTACTGGTCCAGGGTATCGCCCTTGGCGATGAGGCCCAGGAACTGCACGTCGTTTTCGCAGCACACCATGGCAAAGCGGCCCGGGCAGTGGATGCCGGGGTACTTTTTGGAATGGCACATGATAAGCTTCATGTGCACCAGCTTGCCGTCGTAACGGTCCGGGTGGTCCATCACGTCCACATACCAAACGCCGAAGTCGTCGTCGGGAATGTCGATGATGTCCTGGCTGAGATCAAAGGGGCACTCGTCACCGGTGAGGTAATCCTCGCTGGTGCCGTCCTCCATCTCCAGGTAGATGTCCGCCCGGCGGTTCACCATCCGCAGGTTCCGCTTGCGCAGGGCGTCCCGCAGCTCCGGGGTGCAGCGGTTGAACACCAGCATGTCCGCGTTGGTGATCTTCTCCATCATCAGCTGGCCCATGTTCTTGGCGTACATCTCAAAGGTGGACGCCTGGACGAAGGTCATGATCTGATAGAGCACCCAGTTGGCCGGCAGCACTTCCCTGTAAAGCCGTTCCATTTGCCACATGCCGTTGTACTCGATGAGCACCTGCTTGGGCCGGTACTTCTTTTCCAGCTCCTTGAGGTAGGAGCACTTGAGGTCTTCCTCGTCTTCGATGGTCACCACGGTCACATTGTCCAGGGCGTTTTTCTCATACTCCTCCTCGCCCTCTTCGCAGCAAAGGAGCAGCGTCTTGTCCTCCCGGGCAAAGCCGTCTTCCAGGATGCCGTTGATGAAGTTGGTCTTGCCGCCGTCGAGAAAGCCGGCGACCAGGTAAACAGGAATATCCATATAGGTGTTGTTCCTTTCCCGTTTACAGACCGAACAGGGTCTTCAGCTTGCCCTCGTCCAGCTCCGCGCCGATGACGCACAGGCGGCCCGTATAGTCCGCCTTGCCCGCGCGCAGGTCGTGCTCCTCGGGCACATAGTCGAACTCCAGCCAGCCCTCGGCGCCGTTTACGATGCCCTTGGCACGCAGGATCTTGCCGTAGGCGCCGCTGTCCAGCTCGGTGAGGATCTTCTCCAGCTCGGCGCGGGTGAACTGCCGGGGCGTCTCAGCACCCCAGGAGGTGAACACCTCGTCGGCGTGGTGGTGATGGTGGTGGCAGGAGCAGCCCGGATCGTCGCACTCGTGGTCATGATCGTGATGATGTTCATGATCGTGGTCATGATGATGCTCATGGTCATGGTCGTGCTCGTGCTCATGCTCATGGTCATGGTCATGATGGTGGTGGGCGTGCTCTGCCTCCTCGGCCTCATGCTCCGCCCGCATTTTGGCCAGCAGCTCCTCTTCCAGGGAGACCTTCTCCATGGCGGAGAGGATGACCTGGCCGGAGAGAGCGTCCCAGGGGGTGGTGAGGATAGCGGCGGAGGGGTTCTTTTCCCGCAGCATGGCCACGGCGGCCTCCAGCTTCTCCTGGGAGAGCTTCTGGGTGCGGGAGAGGATGATGGCGCCGGCGGACTCGATCTGGTTGTTGTAGAACTCGCCGAAGTTCTTCATGTAGACCTTGACCTTGGTGGCGTCGGCCACGGTGACGAAGCTGTTGAGGGCCATGGTGGGCACATCCGCCACGGTGTTCTGCACAGCCACGATCACATCGCTGAGCTTGCCCACGCCGGAGGGCTCAATGAGGATGCGGTCCGGATGGAACTGCTCCTCCACCTCCCGCAGGGCCTTGCCGAAATCGCCCACCAAAGAGCAGCAGATGCAGCCGGAGGACATCTCGGAGATCTCCACGCCGGAGTCCTTCAAAAAGCCGCCGTCGATGCTGATCTCGCCGAACTCGTTTTCGATGAGCACCAGCTTCTCACCCTGGAAGGCCTCGGCCAGGAGCTTTTTGATGAGCGTGGTCTTTCCGGCACCCAAAAAGCCGGAGATAATGTCGATTTTCGTCATGGTATCAAGTCCTTTGCTCATAATTTTCAACGTCCTTATCTTATCATCAAATCCGGAAAATGCAACCGAATCCCAAAAAATTCACAGTTTTTTCCTCCGCCGCACCGCCGGTTCAAAGGCCTCCATCTCCCGGACCGCCGTGGACGAGAGGGCCAGCAGGCACAAAAGATTCGGCACGGCCATCAGGGCGTTGCAGATGTCCGACAGGGCGAACACCGTCTCCAGGCGGCTCACCGCCCCCACGCCCGCCGCCAGGGCGAAGGCCCGGCGGTAAAGCTCCCTGCCCCGTCCGCCGGTGAGAAAGGCCAGGGCCGTCTCCCCCTGGTAGGCCCAGCCCAGCACGGAGGAAAAGGAAAACAGGGCCACGCACACCGCCACCAGCGCCCCGCCCCAGCGGCCCAGCACGCTCTCAAAGGCCAGGATGGTCAGTGCCGCG
>CABQCB010000161.1 GCA_902462475.1 uncultured Oscillibacter sp.
GGCGGAGGGGAAGCGGTAGTTGGGCAGCTCCATGACGAAGGGCACGGGGTTGCCCCGGAAGGCGGTGGCGCCCAGCACCTTGGCCGCGATGATGCCCACCAGGATGCCGGTCAGATACAGCGCCAGCATCACCAGTGCCGCGTGGCCGGGGAAGAAGGCCGCGGCAAACACGCTGTAAATGGGGATCTTGGCCGAGCAGCTCATAAAGGGCGTGAGCAAAATGGTCATGCGCCGGTCCCGCTCAGAGGCCAGGGTACGGGTGGCCATGATGGCGGGCACGGAGCAGCCGAAGCCCACCAGCAGCGGCACGATGCTCCGGCCGGACAGGCCGATCTTACGGAGCAGCTGGTCCATGACGAAGGCCACCCGGGCCATGTAGCCGGTGTCCTCCAGAATGGACAGGAAGAAGAACAGCACCACGATGATGGGCAAAAAGCTCAGCACGCTGCCCACGCCGGCGAATACGCCGTCCACCACCAGACTCTGCACCACCGGGTTGAGCCCGTAGGCAGTGAGCCCCGCGTCCACGGCGGCGGTGAGATGGTCGATGCCCGCCGCCAGCAGGTCCGAGAGGAAGGCACCGATGACGTTGAAGGTCAGATAGAAGATGGCCAGCATGATGCCGAAGAACAGCGGCAGTGCCAGATACTTGTTGGTAACGATGCGGTCGATGGCCTCGCTGCGCTCCCGCTCCCGGGAGGCGTGGCACTTGACCACCGTCTTGCGGCACACGCCCTCGATGAAGTCATAGCGCATGTCCGCCAGGGCGGCGTTGCGGTCCATGCCGTGCTCCGCCTCCATCTCCTGGACGCTGTGCTCGATGAGCTCCAGCTCGTTCTGGTCCAGCTCCAGGCGGGACTCGATGTCCTCGTCCCCCTCGATGAGCTTGGTAGCGGCAAAGCGCACCGGCAGTCCCGCCGCTTGGGCGTGGTCCTCGATCTGATGGACCACCGCGTGGATGCAGCGGTGGACGGGGCCGGGGGAGCAGAAGTCGTACACAGAGGGATAGACCCGGTTTTTCGCCGTCATCACGGCGATTTTCACCAGCTCGTCCACACCCTCGTTCTTGGCGGCGGAGATGGGCACCACGGGGATGCCCAGCGCCTTGGACATGCCGTGGATGTCGATGGTGCCGCCGCCGCTGGACACCTCGTCCATCATGTTCAGCGCCAGCACCATGGGGATCTGCATCTCCATGAGCTGCAGCGTCAGATAGAGGTTTCGCTCGATGTTGGTGGCGTCCACGATGTTGATGATGCCGTCGGGCTTCTGGTTGATGATAAAGTCCCGGGTGACGATCTCCTCCGGCGTGTAGGGGCGGATGGAGTAGATGCCCGGCAGGTCCACCACCGTGCAGTCTTTCTGGCCCCGGATGACGCCGGACTTCTGGTCCACGGTGACGCCGGGGAAGTTGCCCACATGCTGGTTGGAGCCGGTGAGCTGATTGAAAAGGGTGGTCTTGCCGCAGTTTTGGTTGCCGGCCAGGGCGAAGATCATTTGGTCTTCACCTCCACCTCGATATTGCGGGCGTCCTCCTTGCGCAGCGACAGGGAATACCCCCGCACCCGCAGCTCGATGGGGTCGCCCAGGGGAGCCACTTTTTCCACCCGCACGGTGGTCTTGGGGATCAGCCCCATATCCAAAAGCCGCAGCCGCAGCGCGCCCGCGCCGCCCACGGCGGTGATAACAGCCTCCTGACCCAGAGGCAGCAGATCCAAGGTCATAGAAACTCCTCCTATAAGGTTAGCACGTTCTAACTATGGAAAAGTGTATCACGGCGAAACGATTACGTCAAACGGAAAAGCGCAGAAAATTCCACAGACTTTTTTTGTCGAATTGTGAATGTCAGCAAATGCCCGCTCCGGGAGGAGAAAATGCCTTGCGGCACCGGGGCAAGGGATGGTATACTGACCGGGAGGTGATCACATGTTTGCATTCAACCATTTTAATTTCAACGTTTCCGACCTGGACAAGTCCCTGACCTTCTACCGGGAGGCCTTGGGATTGACGGAGGTGCGCCGCACCGAGGCGGAGGACGGCAGCTTTACCATCGTGTTTCTGGGAGACGGCAAAACGGACTTCCGCCTGGAGCTGACGGCTCTGCGGGACCATCCCCAGAAGTACGATCTGGGTGAGTGTGAGTTCCACCTGGCGCTTACCACGCCGGACTATGACGCCGCCCACGAAAAGCACAAGGCCATGGGCTGCGTGTGCTATGAAAACCCCGCCATGGGCATCTATTTCATCTCCGATCCGGATGGATACTGGATCGAAATTGTGCCTGAGAAGTAAACAGGGCCAAAGAAAAGCAGAGGACGAAAGTCCTCTGCTTTCTTTTTACCAGACCAGGGTGGCGAAGTAGTCGTCCGGTGTTTCCGCCCGGCGGATCAGCTCCACCGAGCCGTCCTGCCGCAGCAGCAGCTCCGCCGAGCGGAGCTTGCCGTTGTAGTTGTAACCCATGGAGTGGCCGTGGGCGCCGGTGTCGTGGATGACCAGCAGGTCGCCCATGTCGATCTTGGGCAGCATCCGGTCCACGGCGAACTTGTCGTTGTTTTCGCACAGGCTGCCCACCACATCGTACTTGTGGTCGCAGGGGGCGTCCTCTTTGCCGGAGACGGTGATGTGGTGGTAGGCGCCGTACATGGCCGGGCGCATCAGGTCGCAGGCGCAGGCGTCCACGCCGATGTACTCCTTGTAGATGTGTTTTTCCCGCACGGCCCGAGTAATCAGGTGGCCGTAGGGGGCCAGCATGAACCGGCCCAGCTCTGTATAGAGGGCCACGTCGTCCATGCCCGCGGGAGTGAGGATCTCCTCATAGGCCTCCCGTACGCCCTCACCGATGGCGGCGATGTCGTTTTCCGGCTGCTCGGGCCGGTAGGGAACGCCTACGCCGCCGGAGAGGTTGATGAAGGTGATGTGCACGCCGGTCTCGTCCCGCAGCTCCACCGCCAGGCGGAACAGGATCCGGGCCAGGGCGGGATAATACTCGTTGGAGAGGGTGTTGGAGGCCAGGAAGGCGTGAATGCCGAATTCCCGCGCGCCCATTTCGGCAAGGCGGGTGAAGGCCTGGGCGATCTGGGCACGGGTCATGCCGTACTTGGCGTCGCCGGGGTTGTCCATTACCTGAAAGCCCTCCCGGGTCTGGGCAAGGGTGAATACGCCGCCGGGGTTGAAGCGGCAGCAGATCTTCTCGGGAACCTGTCCCACGGCGCCGGCCAGGGCGTCCACCAGCGTCAGATCATCCAGGTTGATGATGGCGCCCAGCTCCCGGGCCAGACGGAACTCATCATCGGACGTATTGTTGGAGGAGAACATGATCTCCTCGCCGGTGACGCCGCAGCGCTGGGCGAGCATCAGCTCCGTCAGGGAGGAGCAGTCACAGCCGCAGCCCTCCTCGTGGAGCAGCTTGAGGATGGCGGGGGTGGGGGTGGCCTTCACGGCGAAGTATTCCCGGAAGCCGGGGTTCCAGGCAAAGGCCGCCTTCAGCCGCCGGGCGTTTTCCCGGATACCGGCCTCGTCGTAAATATGGAAAGGCGTGGGATAGTGCGCCGTGATGGCGTCCAGCTGCGCCTTGGTGACAAACGGTGTTTTCATGGTCAGGACCTCGCTTTTTCTGTAAGACACCCGTACCCGGGCGCGAATATGCCTTATTTTATGTTGAGGATGGGACCCTGTCAAGGAATTTATACAGCAGGGGGCCGAAGAGCGATATTCTTTTGAAAAAATAGCCCTTGTTTTTAAAGGGGCAGGGCATTACAATAAAATGCAGAAATACGCTTCAAGCGGGAAAGAGGGAGAACCATGGCAGATATTTTGGTGAATGCGGTGGGGGAGCAGTGCCCCATCCCGGTGGTCAAGGCCACCCAGGCCCTGCGGGCCATGACCCAGCCCGGCACGCTGGAGGTGCTGGTGGACAATGAGATCGCGGTGCAGAATCTCCAGCGGTGTGCCGCAGGCCACCATCTGGCCTCCGCGGTGGAGCAGCGGGGAGAGAAGCTTTTCGCCGTGACCATGACCGTCACGGAGCCCATAGGGGACGCGCCGGTGGAGGAGATCCAGTGTGCCGACTGCGCCCCGGCGGCCCAGGGCAGCGGCGTGGTAGTCGCCGTGGGGACGGACGTCATGGGCCAGGGCAGCGACGAGCTGGGCAGGACGCTCATGAAGGGCTTTTTGTTCGCTCTGGGCCAGCTGCCCCGGCTGCCCGAGACGGTTCTTTTCTATAACGGCGGCGCGCGCCTGACGGTGGAGGGGTCCGACTCTTTGGAGGACCTGCGGGCCCTGGAGGAGCGGGGCGTGGAGATCCTCACCTGCGGCACCTGCCTCAACTATTACGGCCTGACGGAAAAGCTGGCGGTGGGCTCTGTCACCAATATGTATGCCATTGCTGAAAAGCTGGCCGGGGCGGGAAAGGTCGTCCGGCCATGATCTATCTGGACCAGGCGGCCACGTCCCGGCCCAAGCCCCCCGGCGTGGCGGCGGCGGTGATAGCGGCC
>CABQCB010000162.1 GCA_902462475.1 uncultured Oscillibacter sp.
ATACCAGCACTTTCACCACGCACTTGCGGGCGCGCTTGGGCACGCCGTCCGGCGCAATGCCGGGCGCGTGGGCGTCTCCCGGCCACACGGCCACAAAGCGTCCCTGTCCGATGGTCACATAGTCCACCGGGCCATGGTGGAGCCAGATATCCCCCTCGGGCCGGGCCTCCACCACTTCCGTCATCCGTTCCAGGGCGCCCACGCCCACCAGCTCCTCTCCCTCGATGAGGTACTGGATGTCCATATAGCGGCGGTGGGACTCCGGCGTTTCATTGGCCGTCTTGGTCTCATAGGTCATGACGTTGGCGAACACCTCGTCGCCGTCGATGTCGCAGCGGCCGTCCGGCAGGGCGGAAAAATCCGTTTCAGCCAGGAAATCCAGCGCCTTTGCAAGCCGGGTGCTCAGACCGCGGTACTGGTCCTTGTGCTCCAGGGTATCGTAAATCATGAAACTCCCTCCTTTTCTATGGCCAGCATACTCCACGGATGCAGATTTGTAAAGCGGAGGACGGCAGATGCCGTCCTCCGCTTTTTGCGTGATTGGTTTTTCTTCAGTCTCCCACTTCGATGACGCGCACCACGCCGTCAGAGACGTAGAGGTTGCACTGTTCGGAATAGCCGTGTGCCGCGGACAGCGACATCCAGCTGCCGGTGCTGCGGTTGAAGCAGGGCACATCCTCACTCACCTTATAGGTGCGGCCGCCCACCGTCACCGCGGTCTGGCCGCTCCAGGCGCTGTTGGGCACCTTGGCCAGCTCCGTCAGCTGCTCGCAGTGCATGAACGCCGTGCCGCTGGTGCTGAGGACCACCTTCACATAGTCGCCGGTGCGGACATCGTAGCCGGTGGTGAAGGGACCGACGGACTTGCCGTCGCCGCAGATCACTTCCAGCGTGGTGACGCTCTTGCCGTCCTCATTGGTGGTCGTGCGGACCACTGCGCGGCCGTAGTAGACGGTGCCATCCTCACTGCTGCCCAGCACGATCAGATCCACCTGACCGGCCCAGTTGATCCGGGCATAGAGGATATCGGAGGCGGGCACCGTGTTGGAGGTCAGCTGGCTGAGGTTCACATCCTCACCGTTGCGCAGCACCATGACGTTCTCCGCCAGAGCCCGGCCGCCCAGCTTGCGCTGGGAGACATTCAGGTCGCCGGAGGCGCCGCCGCTGACGGGCGAGAGGCTCACGCCGCTGCGGGTGGAGGAGACGCGGACCACCTGGCCCTCATACTGCTTGGCATCGTCGGCCGACACGGAGATCTTGGCCGTACCGCAAATCATCTGCACCGTGCCGTCCCGGACGATACCCACCGCGTTGCCCCGGCCGGAGCTGCCGACAGCCTCCAGGGCGCCGGCCACCTTGCCGTCCTCGGTCAAAAGCAGCGTTATCTGGTCGCCGGGGGCAAACTTGGCGAGGCTGGTCATGGCCGTGGGCAGGACCGTCAGCTTGACGCCGCCCAGAACCGTGATCTCAGAGGGCTCCTTGGCGTTGGGATAGCAGTTTTCATAGTACACCGTCACCCGGGTATCGCACACCCGGATGCTGTTGGAGGCCGCGGAGTACACCGCCACGTCGTACTTGCGCAGATCTGCCAGCGTGGCGCTGGAGCCGTTTTTATAGATGCTGTAATTGGTAGCGCCGCCGGTGAGACTGTCGAAGCCCGCCGCGGACTCATCCTCATACACCACCACAGCCGCCGTGGAGCTGGAGCCGCCGCCCACGAACACATAGTCCACGCCGCCGGCATCGTTGAGATACAGCGTCACGGAGGTTCCCGCCAGGATCCAGCTGAATGCGCTGCCCCAGGTAGTCTCCTCGCCGTTATAATAGGTGGGCGTGCTGCTCTCCACTGCATAGCGGACACCGTTGGTATCCACCAGCTGGGTGGCCGTCTTGCTGGACAGGGTGACTGTGCGGCTGGCGCCCATGGCATCGGGCACGAAGGTCAGCACCTTGGAGCCGTTCTTGGCAAGCACCAGCGTGCCCTTATAGCCGTTGAGGGCTCCGTTGGAGGTCTTGCCGGAATAGATCTGATACACGTCGCCGGAGGCGGTCTGCAGGGCGTTGCTGCGTCCGTCCGGTCCGGTGGCATTGGCGGACACCAGCACGGTATTTTCCACGGGCGTGCCGATGGTGGCAACATACTTGCCGCCTTCCTGCATGTCCGCGCGCAGCAGGTTCAAGAAAAGCTGCGCCGCCTGACCGCGGGTCAGCGCCGCATAGGGATCGGTGCTTACGCCGTTGGTAAGGCCAATGGTCTGGCCCACGGCCATGTAGCCCTGGGGCCAGATGCCGCCCACGTTTTCATCCTTGTAGCCCAGAAGGCGCAGCACGATGGTCACCGCCTGGCCCACTGTGACCGTCCGGTCAGGGTGGAACAGCCCGTCGGCATAGCCGGCGATGATGCCCTTGCCCTTGGAGGCCATGTTGATATACGGCGCCGCCCAGTGGGAGGGCTTCACATCCGGGAACACAGTCACCGCCCGGTACAGTCCCAGCTCACTTTCCCCGTTCATGGCGTAGACCGCCATCTTGCAGAACTGTGCCCGGGTCAGCACGCCATCCGGCCGGAACGTGCCGTCGGCATAGCCGTCCAGCACGCCCAGCAGCCGCAGCGACTCCACGGCCATGATCGTTTCCTTGTCGTGGATGTCGGAAAAGCGGACAGTCTCGGCGGCCTGGGCCGGGAACACCAGTGCCGTGGCCGCCAGGCACACCGCCATGAGTAAACTGATCACTCGTTTTTTCATATTGATTCTCCCTCTCATTCCGCCCGCAGGGCTTCCACAGGCTGAAGCTTGGATGCCTTGGCCGCGGGATAGATGCCAAACAGGATTCCCAGCGCCACCGACAGCAAAAACGCGCCCAGCGTGATGCCGATGGACGGCCAGATATCGATTTTGATGAGCAGCTTGCCGGCGATCCGTGTGCCCACCGTGCCGATGGCGATGCCGATGATGCCGCCTATACCGCAGATCATGGCCGCCTCGATCAAAAACTGAGTGACGATGGAGCTGCGCTCGGCGCCGATGGCCCGGCGGATGCCGATCTCTCTGGTCCGCTCCGTCACCGTCACCAGCATGATGTTCATGATGCCGATGCCGCCCACCAGCAGCGAGATGGCCGCGATGCCGCCCAGCACCATGGAGAGCATGGTGGTGTACTCATTTTGCGACTGCTGCCACTGGTTGTTGCTCTGGGCATACCCCCAGCCGCTCTGGCCATTGTTGGTCAGGCCGGTCAAAAAGCCGCTGATGCGGGAGGTGGCCTCCACGGCGGCCTTGTTGGAGGCCGCCTTCACCACGAACTGGCTCATTTCCATTCCGGGGCTGAGGATCCGGCTGGCCGTATAGGGGAAGACGATGATATTATCCATGGACCAGGCGGAATCCGGGTCCTTTTCCCCGTAGACGCCCACCACCGTGAAGGGGATGCCGTTGACCTGCATGACCTGACCCACGGGGTCAGTATAGTTGAAGAAATTCTGTGCCGCCCGGGCACCCAGCACGCACACCTGGTTGTAATTGCGGATGTCGATCTTGCTCAGATCCCGCCCGGCGGCGATCTGGAAGTTGTTGCAGACGGAATACTGATCGCTGCCGAAGCGCAGCTCCGGCGGCAGGGCCACCTGATTGTTGGTGGTGCCGTCGCTGTTCCACATGTTCTCCTGGTTTTTCTCCATGGCCTGGCTGCTCTTGGAGCCATAGACCACGTTGGCGCTGAAATACGCGTCCGGCGTCACACCCAGCACCAGGTCGCTGCCCAGGGAGTTGCAGTAGTCGTACAGCGCCTCAAAGGCGTTCTGCCCGTTATAGAGGCTGGCCTGCACGTCGATGCGGTTGCTGCCCATGGCCTCAAACTGCTTGAGAGACTGCTGGTTCATGCCATTGACCGTGGAGACGATGGTCATCACGGAGGCAATGCCGATGATGATGCCCAGCATGGTGAGAATGGAACGGCCCTTGTTGCCCATGATGGAGCGGAAGGCCATTTTGATCGCCTGTCGGATATTCACAGCCAATCCACCTCCTGCAAGCGGTCGTCCACGATCTTGCCGTCCGCCAGGCGCACGCAGCGGCGGGCGGTGGCGGCAATGCCGTTGTCATGGGTGATGAGGATCACCGTGGTGCCCTCCCGGTTGAGCTGCTGCAAAAAGTGCAGCACCTCCTGGCCGGTGTGGGAATCCAGTGCGCCGGTGGGCTCATCGGCCATGATGATGGGCGGATGGGCCGCGATGGCCCGGGCGATGGCCACCCGCTGCTGCTGGCCGCCGGACATCTCCGTGGGGTGATGCTTGATGCGTCCGGCCAGGCCCACCCGCTCCAGCGCGGCAAGGGCCATCTCCCGCCGGTCGTCGGCGTTCACCCCCTGGTAGATCAGGGGCAGCTCCACGTTCTCCAGCACCGTCAGGCTCTGGATCAGGTTGTACTGCTGGAAGATAAAGCCGATCTGCTTGTTGCGGATGTGGGACAGCTCCT
>CABQCB010000163.1 GCA_902462475.1 uncultured Oscillibacter sp.
TCCCCCAGGAACACCACGTCGGAAAAATATGTATCCTCCACCGGCTCGCTCTCCTGCTCCACTTCCCAGCCGGGCAGCTTGTCCAGGTTGGGGAAGAAGGTATCGGGATCTTCTGCCTGGGCGTCCACCTTCGTCAGATACACCCGCTTGCAGCGGGAGAGCAGCGCTGTATAGACGCTGCCGCCGCCGATGACCCAGATCTGGTCCGGCGGCGTGTCGCCGGCGGCATCCAGGGCCTCCGCCAGGCTGGACACCACGGCGGCGCCCTCCACGCTGAGTCCCTTCTGCCGGGTGATGACGATGTTTTTCCGCCCCGGAAGAGGCCGGCCGCCGGGGAAGGACTCCAGCGTCTTGCGGCCCAGTATCACGGCGCCGCCCATGGTCAGCGAGCGGAAGCGCTTCATGTCTGTGGGCAGAGAGAAGAGCAGTCCGCCGTCCCGGCCGATGGCCCAATTGCGGTCTGCGACAACAATGGCGTTCATGGAAAGACCTCCTCAGATGGCGATGGGGATTTTGTCCTCAAAGGGCGCGGGCGTGTAGCCCTCCAGAGAGAAATGCGCCGGGGTGAAGGCATAGAAGTCCCGGACGGACGGGTCCATGGTAAAGCGGGGGGCCGGGGCAGGCGTCTGGGAGAGCATCTTTTCCACGATGGGCACGTGCCGGTCGTAGATGTGGGCGTCGGCGATGACGTGCACCAGCTCGCCGGGCACCAGGCCGCTGACCTGGGCGAACATGTGCACCAGCATGGCGTACTGCACCACGTTCCAGTTGTTGGCGGCCAGCATGTCTTGACTGCGCTGGTTCAAAATGGCGTTGAGCACGTTGCCGGAGACGTTGAAGGTCATGGAGTAGGCGCAGGGGTAGAGGTGCATCTCGTGCAGGTCCTGGAAGTTATAGAGGTTGGTCATGATGCGGCGGGAGGCGGGATTGTGGGAAAGATCGTAAAGCACCCGGTCCACCTGGTCCATGTCGCCCTCCGGATAGTGGTGCTTGACGGAGAGCTGGTAGCCGTAGGCCTTGCCGATGGAGCCGGTCTCATCCGCCCACTGGTCCCAGATGTGGGCGTCCAGGTCGTGGATGTTGTTGGACTTTTTCTGCCAGATCCACAAAAGCTCCTTCAGTGCCGTTTTCCAGTAGGTGCGGCGGATGGTGAGGATGGGGAACTCGGCTTGCAGGTCGTAGCGGTTGACGATGCCGAATTTTTTGATGGTGTGGGCGGGGGTGCCGTCCTCCCACCGGGGGCGCACCGGCTGATCCGTGTCCCAGACGCCGTGGTCCAGGATGTCCCGGCAGTTTTGGATAAACAGCGTGTCAGCAAGGCTCATGGCTGAAACCTCCTTGTTTTTTTCATTCCATCTGAGTATAGCAAACTTTTCCATGGGTGTACACAAAAAGTTTTGCGGGCCGCCGGAGAAAGGTTTTACGAAAGAAACGGTAAAATATTTGTATGGTTTGTGTGAAATCCCGGTTGTGAAACTGCAAAAAGTGCGGTAAGATAAGCCAGTTCCAAAAAAGGGGGGAAGGGCTGTGACGGAGTACGGCGAAGTGGGAAAGCGGGGGTATCTCCATGAGGACTTCCGATTGTTCCATCTGAAGGACACCCGCGCCCAGAAGGTGGACTACCACTACCACGAGTTTGACAAGCTCATTTTGCTACTGGGCGGGAAGGTCTCGTATGTGGTGGAGGGCGTCACCTACTTTCTCCAGCCCTGGGACGTGCTGCTGGTACAGCACAATATGATCCACCGGCCCATCATCGACCCGTCGGAGCCCTATGAGCGGGTGGTGATCTGGCTGGGCCGGGAGTGGCTGCGCAGCCGCAGCGACCCGGGCGAGGGACTGGACACCTGCTTTGAGACGGCCCGGCAGCGGGGATTCCATCTGCTGCGTTTCGGCGCGGAGCGGCGGCTGCAGTACATGCAGCTTTTTCAGCAGCTGGAGGAGGCCCTCCGCTCCGGGGAGTTCGGCGCCGCCCGCCTGGCGGATACGCTCTGCCAGCAGCTGCTCATCGCCGTCAACCGGGACATCCTCCGGGACCGCACGGCCCAGGAGCAGCGGGACAGCTACCGGGTGGACCCCAAGATGGACGAGGTGCTGCACTACATTGCCGAGCATCTGACGGAGGCGCTTTCCGTGGACATTCTGGCGGGGAAGTTCTACCTCAGCCGCTATTACCTGATGCACCGGTTCAAGGCGGTCACCGGCTACACAGTGCACCAGTACATCACCCAGAAGCGGCTGCTGCGGGCGGGAGAGCTGATCCGCACGGGGATGCCGGTGATGAAGGCGGCGGAGCAGGCGGGCTTTTCCGAATATTCCACATTCCTGCGGGCCTTCCAGAATACCTTCCATATGAGTCCCCGGGAATTCCGGTGAGCGCGGCAAAAGCCATATTTTTATCATGAGAGAAGCGAGTACATGGAAAAGACACAATTGACGGTGGAATTTACAAAGCAGGACCTGAGAAAGCTGATCGTCCCGCTGGTGATCGAGCAGCTTTTGGCCATCACCGTGGGCCTTTGCGACTCGGTGATGGTGTCCCAGGTGGGCGAGGCGGCCATTTCCGCCGTCTCTCTGGTGGATACGGTGAACGTCCTGCTGGTCAACGCGTTTTCCGCACTGGCCACCGGCGGCGCCGTCATCGCCGGGCAGTATCTGGGGCGGCGAGAGCAGGACAAGGCGGGCCACGCGGGCGAGCAGCTGCTGCTCTTTATGACCGAGGTGTCCCTGGCCGTCATGGTGCTCTTTTACCTTTGCAAGGGCTTTGTGCTGGGGGTGGTGTTCGGCCAGGTGGAGCCGGACGTGGCCGCCTATGCCAACACCTATTACATCATTGTGGAGGCGTCCATCCCGTTTTTGGCCATCTATAACGCCGGGGCGGCGCTGTTCCGGGTCATGGGCAACTCCAAGATCTCCATGTGGGTGTCTCTGGGCATGAACCTGGTGAACGTGACGGGCAACGCCATTTTGATCTTCGGCCTGCACCGGGGCGTGGAAGGCGTGGCCATTCCCACCACGGTGTCCCGGATGGTGGCCGCGGCGGCCATGCTGATCCTGCTGCGGCGCAAGGATCTGCCCATGCATGTGGAGCGGCTGAGCCTGCGCCATGACCGGTACGTGGTGAAGAACATCCTGCGCTTCGGCGTGCCCAACGGGCTGGAAAGCGGCATGTTCCAGCTGGGCAAGATCCTGCTGCTTTCCACCGTGTCCGTGCTGGGCACCGCCTCCGTGGCGGCCAACGCCATCGGCAACACGGTGACCACCTTCCAGTGCGTGCCCGGCAACGCCCTGGGGCTTGCCATGGTGACGGTGGTGTCCCGGTGCATGGGCGCGGGCAGCTATACCCAGGCCCGCTACTATACGAAAAAGCTGCTGGCAAAAACCTATCTTTACATGGCGGGCACCATCGCCTTGGTGCTGGCGCTGCTGCCGCTGCTCCTGCAGCTGTACAGTGTCTCCCCGGAGGCCACGGACTATGCCCGTACCGTCATCTGGATGCACGGCCTGGTGGGCGCGGTGCTGTGGCCCGCGGCGTTCACGCTGCCCCAGGCCCTGCGTGCGGCGGGCGACACCCGGTTCACCCTGCTGGTGTCCAGTGTGTCTATGTGGACCATGCGGGTGGGCTTCGGCATTTTGCTGGGCCGCTACTGGGGCTTCGGCGTGGTGGGCATCTGGATGGCCATGTTCATCGACTGGCTGGTGCGGGTGCTGTTTTTCGTTCCCCGGTTCCGGGGCCACAAGTGGGAGTCCATGGGTCTGCGGGACTGAGCTGCGGCGTATGGCATATATCTAAAAAAAGCGTTCCGCGTGGTGCGGAACGCTTTTTTCATTGCTCCGGTTTTACCTGGAAGGAAAGCCGGTATTTCCGGGGCGGCATGCCCACGAACTTGGAAAATTGCAGGTCAAAATAATTCTGGGTGTCGTAGCCCACCAGCTCGGCGATGCGGGAGATAGGCAGATCGGTGGAGATGAGCAGGTTCTGGGCCTCACCGATGCGGCGGCGGAGCAGATACTGCCGGGGCGCGATACCGCAGGACTCCTTGAAGGCGTGGGCCAGATAGTAGGGACTCACATGGAGGGCCTGGCCGATCTGCTGGAGGGTCAGCGGCTCGGTGTAGTGCTGGTCGATATACTCCTTGACCCGCAGCCCCAGGGCACCCTGCTCTGTCTCGATGCTCTGGCGGTGGGGCGCGGTGCCCGTAAGGTAGAGGATACGGCCCAGCAGCGACAGCAGCAGATGGTGGCAGAAGGCCTCGCAGCCGGGCGCGTCGGCGGAGAGATAGCGGTACATCATGTCGTACAGCATCCACAGATCCGCGCACTCTGCTCCCACATGGTAGACGGCGGGGGCGTCGTCGGGGATGATGGCCCCCGGCCGCAGTGACGGCAGGCGCAGC
>CABQCB010000164.1 GCA_902462475.1 uncultured Oscillibacter sp.
AGTCGGGGCACTTGCCGTCCACCAGCTGGCTCTCGGTCCAGAAGGACTCGCAGGGCTTGCAGTACTTGCCCTTGTAGGTGCCCTTGTAGATGTCGCCGTTGTCGTACATCTTCTTGAAGATCTTCTGAATGGAGGCGACATGGTAATCGTCGGTGGTGCGGATGAAGCGGTCGTTGGAGATGTTCATCAGCTTCCACAGGTCCCGGATGCCGTTCTCCCCGTCCACGATCCGGTCCACGAACTCCTGGGGGGTGACGCCGGCTTCCTTGGCCTTGTCCTCGATCTTCTGGCCGTGCTCGTCGGTGCCGGTGAGGAACATCACATCATAGCCGGCCAGCCGCTTGTAGCGGGCGATGGCGTCGGTGGCCACGGTGCAGTAGGTGTGGCCGATGTGGAGCTTGTCAGAGGGATAGTAGATAGGGGTGGTCAGATAAAACTTTTTCTTTTCCATGGGTTTTCTCCTTTATAACGGCCGCTCCGAATGAAAGAGGGCCGGAATTGACTGGATGCACAGCCGGGTATTTTTAGTATTATAGCGAAATTTCAGAGAAATTACAACGTTTGGAGGGATTTTTCCTCAATGGCCGGGGAGGGGGAAAACAGATTGCTTTTTCATCTGCCGTTTTGTAAAATATTAGATAATCTGCAACCGGGCCGGGAGCAGTACACAAAGAAAGGACGAACGCATCATGAAAAAGCATATCGCACGGATCCTGGCGGCTGCTTTGCTGGTGGGCCTGTTCACCCTCACCGCCCAGGCCGCCGGCACCTACGAGGAGATCACCTTTGAGGGAAAGGGGCTGATCTTCGGCCATACCAACGGCTCTGTCACCATCAGCCAGGCGCGGGCGGTCCGGGATCCTGCTACCGGCACGCTGGCGTACTATGCGGTACCGGAGGAGGTCACCATTACGGTCACGCCCTATCTGGACCCCCTGGAGGAAAAGGCCAGTCTGGTGGGCCTGCGCTATTATGACGCCGTGTCCCAGACCGGCGGCGCGGAGCGCTATGAGAACATGGACCACTATCTGCTCACCTCCGGCGGACAGCTCAAGCAGATCGGCGACTACGGCGCCTTCTGGTCCACGGACAAAAGCAGTCCCGAGTATGCGCTGACGGCGGACCAGGCCTATACCTTCACCATCCGCACCACCGGCGCCGACCGCATCGACCTTCTGTGCAGCCGCCCCAACGACCTGGGCGTGGAGGCCGTGGCCGAGCTGCGCTATGACGGCCAGGCCGCGCAGGAGCCTGCCGCGCCTGCCTTCACGGACGTGGCACAGAGCGCTTATTACGCCGAGCCTGTGGCCTGGGCGGTGGAAAAGGGCATCACCGCCGGCAAGACCGCCACCACCTTCGCTCCCAACGAGACCTGCACCACGGCCCACATCCTCACCTTCCTGTGGCGGGCCATGGGCAGCCCCGAGCCCACCATGGAAAACCCCTTCACCGATGTGACCGAGAGCGATTATTACTACAAGGCCGCCCTGTGGGCCCACGAGAAGGAGCTGGTGTCCGGCAACGTGTTCACCGCCTCCGCCCCCTGCACCCGGGGCCAGACCATGCTGTTTTTGTATCTGCTGGCCGGCTCCCCCGCGGCGGAGCCCACCGCCTTCACAGACGTGGCCGCCGACTCTGTCTATAACCGCGCCATCTCCTGGGCGGTGACGGAGGGCATCACCACCGGCAAGACCGCCGATACCTTCGACCCCGACGGCATCTGCACCCGGGGCAATATCGTCACCTTCCTGTACCGGGCGCTGGCCCAGTGACCGGGGGCTTTTCACCGAAGCGTGGAAAAAGGACGCCTGCAAGGCGTCCTTTTTTTGTGCCGACGGCTCAGATGCATTGTTTTTTCCACGCCGGCGGGGTACAATGTGGAAAAACAAAAAGGAGGAACCTCATGAAACTGGTTTCCTGGAACGTCAACGGCCTGCGGGCGTGCCTGGGCAAGGGCTTTCTGGACTTCTGCGCCGCCTCCAAGGCGGATGTGATCTGCCTGCAGGAGACGAAGATGCGCCCGGAGCAGGCGGACTTCGACCTGCCCGGCTACCACCGCTACTGGAACAGCGCCGACAAGGCCGGCTACTCCGGCACTGCCGTCTTTACCAAGGACGAGCCCCTGGCGGTGACCTACGACTTCGGGGACGACGTCCACCGCCACGAGGGGCGCATCATCACCGCCGAGTACCCGGGCTTTTACCTGGTTTGCTGCTATACCCCCAACTCCCAGGACCAGCTCAAGCGGCTGGACTACCGCATGCAGTGGGAGGACGACCTGCGGGCCTATCTTCTGGAGCTGGATGCCAAAAAGCCCGTGGTCTACTGCGGGGACCTGAACGTGGCCCATGAGGAGATCGACATCAAAAATCCCAAGACCAACCGCCGCAACGCGGGCTTTACGGATGAGGAGCGGGGCAAGATGACGGAGCTTTTGGCCGCCGGCTTTGTGGATACGTTCCGGGCGCTGTACCCGGACCGCACCGGGGCCTACTCCTGGTGGAGCTACCGCTTCAATGCCCGGAAGAACAACGCCGGATGGCGCATCGACTATTTTATCGTCTCGGAGCGGCTCAGGGACAAGGTCCGCTCCGCGGACATCCTCAGCGACGTGACCGGCAGCGACCACTGCCCGGTGGTGCTGGAACTGGAGGATTGACGGGGCCGAAATTTTATGAAAAACGCCGAGGAAAAACGGCGGCGGCGGGGGTATAATGAGGCCGGAAATTACCGGGGCCTTCTGGCCCCGCAGAAAGGAAGCAGCAGTTATGGCAGAAGCAATGCATTACGGAAAAACGTCCTTCCCGGTGGAGCTGCCCCCGGAGCTGATCGCCGCGGAGCTGGAGCCCAACGCGGTGGAGCTGGAACAAAAGCCCGTGCCCGAGCTGGTGCGTGACGCCCTGGCCCATCCCATCGACTCCAAGCCCCTCAAGGAGCTGGTCAAGCCCGGCGAGAGCGTTTGCATCATCATCTCCGACGTGACCCGCCGCTGGCAGTCCCCGGAGACCTATATCCCCATCGTGGTGGAGGAGCTGGAGTCCGCCGGCATCCGGGACGAGGACATCCTCATCCTCTCCGCCACGGGCACCCACCGCCGCCAGACTCACGAGGAGCACATGGGCCTGGTGACGGAGGCGGTGTACCGCCGCATCCGGGTGGAGGACCACGTGTGCACCGACGAGGACAATCTCCAGATGGTGGGCACCACCTCCTACGGCACCCCCGTCCTGCTGGACAAGCGGGCCCTGGAGTGTGACCATATCGTCCTCACCGGCGGCGTGGTGTACCACTTCATGGCGGGCTTCGGCGGCGGCCGCAAGAGCATCCTGCCGGGCATCGCCGGCCGGGAGACCATCATGAAAAACCACAACCTGGCACTGAACCCCGGCCTTGGAAACGGCTCCAACCCGGAGGTCCGCAGCGCCAACATGACCGACTCCAACCCGGTCCACGCGGACATGATGGAGGCCTGCGCCATGGCCAAGCCCACCTTCCTTGTCAACGTGGTGGTGGATGACAACCAGAAGATCATCGGCGTGTTCGCCGGCAACTGGATCACCGCCCACCGGGCGGCCTGCGACCTGGTGGACCGGATGTACGGCGTGCCCGCTAAGGAGCAGACGGAGCTGGTCATCGCCAGCGCCGGCGGCTATCCCAAGGACCTGAACTTCTACCAGACCATCAAGACCCTCTCCAACGCCCTGGTGGTGGCCAAGGAGGGCGGCACCATCATCCTGGTGACCAAGTCCGACGAGGGCTTCGGCAACGACGATACCCAGCGCCAGATCGCCGGGTACGAGACCATGCTGGAGCGGGAGAAGGACCTGCGGGAAAACTTCTCCATCGGCGCGTTCATCGGCTACCTCTTCGCCGAGGCCGGCGAGAAGTACAACATGATCGCCGTGACGGACATCCCCCAGTCGGACTTCGGCACCGCCAAGATCCATGTGGTGTCCACCCTGGGCGAGGCGCTGGAGCTGGCCCGGCAGTACCACGGCGGCAAGCTTCCCCGCGCCACCCTCATGCCCCACGGCGCCAACACCCTGCCCAAGATGCAGTGATAAAAAACAGCCGCCGGAACCATCCGGCGGCTGTTTTCAGCTTAAAAGGGCGGTGATGTCCTCCACATCCAGGTCCTGGAGGGCCCAGTTGATGCCGTAGCCCACCACCTTGGATAGGTCCCGCACCTGGGCGTCGATGTCCCGGGGGGTCACCATCATATTGCCCTGGCCCTGGCGCAGCCGGTCGGCGTCGATGTGCTCCACCCCCGCCTCCTCCAGAAGGTCCGCCGCCAGCGTGGCCGCGTCCACCACTGTGGGGATGCCCACGGCGATCACCGGCACGCCCAGGGTCTCCCGGTTCAGAGCCGCCCGGTGGTTGCCCAC
>CABQCB010000165.1 GCA_902462475.1 uncultured Oscillibacter sp.
TGCCCTTGGGGTCGAAGTCGCTGCCGCCCTTGCCGCCGCCGATGGGCAGGCCGGTGAGGCTGTTCTTCAGGATCTGCTCGAAGCCCAGGAACTTCAGGATGGACAGATTGACGGTGGGATGGAACCGCAGACCGCCCTTATAGGGGCCGATGGCGGAGTTGAACTGGACGCGGTAGCCCCGGTTGACCTGCACCTTGCCCTCGTCATCCACCCAGGGCACCCGGAAGCTCACCACGCGCTCGGGCTCCACGAAGGACTCGATGACGCCGTTGGCCTCATACTCGGGGTGTTTGTCCACGATGAGATCCAGGCTCTCCAGGACCTCCAGGACTGCCTGGTGGAATTCCTTCTGATCGGGGTCCCGGGTGACGACCTGGGAGTATACCCGCTGCAAATACTCGCTGTTCAACATAACCATTACCCCTTTTTGTGTAGTTTTATGCGCATAGTATCTTTGACACTTTAATTTAGAATAACGGATAGCACCGAACTTACACAAGGTTTAAATTTCCTAAAATCCAAAAAAGTTAAGCAATCGTTTTCCTCCAATTTTTACAAAAAAAAGAGCACCCTGCCGTAATGCGGACAAGGGCGCTCTTTTTTGTACTTGAAAGGTGTACGTTACTGGGGTTCCATGGCCTGGCGCAGCGTGTCGGTGATGGCGCCTTCAAAGATGCGGGTGGCATGGCCGTGGAGGGTCTCCAGCCCGGCGGCGGAGAGGGTGCAAGGCACCTTGCCGTTCATGGAGAGGTCCATGTCGAAGATGAACTTCACCTCCGGGTCCTGGGCGGCGCCGGGGGCGTTGTTTTTCACCCGGCCGGGGCCGGCGTGGATCTTGGCCCGGCAGCTGGAGTCCAGCTGGAACAGAAGGTCACTGGCGCAGTTGAGGAAGTTCTCCTCAATCACATCCGGCTGGCACAGGGGGCCCACATAGGCCGGGGAGATCAGCTCCGCCCACTTGGCCTTCTCCAGTCCCAGCTTGGAGCGGGTGAAGATGTTCACATACCGCAGTCCCACCCGCTGGAAAAAGGCGGGCTGGTAGAGCTTGATGAAGGCGGCCAGGGGCTTGTCCAGATGGCGGGCGAACTCCTCCCAGCCGGTATAATGCAGAGTGGACAGGGCGATGAAGTCCTTGGTGAGATTCAGCTTCCATTGATTGTCGGCGGAGAGGAAGTTGTAGTTGGTGACGGGAGGCTGCTGCTCCACCTTGGGAGCGGCACCGCCGGCGGAGAGGGTGATCTTGGGGGGCGTCACGTCCTGACGGCGGGCATACTGGGGGAATTCCGCACGGATGGCCTCCTGAAAATCGGCCGGCTCCACGGAGTTGATGGTGAGGATCGTGGGAAAGCGCAGCTGGCAGATGACCTCCTGGGCAGGTGCCTTGCGGTAAAGTGTACGGGGATGTCCTGAAAACAGCATGGGGCATGCTCCTTTTCTCTGGAATATATGCCCATTGTAGTCCGCCCGGCGGCAAAAGTCAAATCACAGGTAGAACCGGTGGCAGCCGATGGTGGTGAGGTAGGTACGGTTGGCGTTGATCCAGGTGCCGGGAGAGAGATCGGGTGCATAAAAATACAGCGCACCGTCCACGGTCGTCTCCCCGTCCAGCACACGCCCGGCTGCCTCCAGGGACAGGTGATAGGGATGGTTGTAGACGGTGCCGTTTTCCACCGGCTCGAACTGCACGGCGTATTTCTGGTCAAAGACCACGCCGGCGATGGAGTCGGGGAACTGGTCGCTTTCCACCCGGTTCAAAACTACGTTGCCCACGGCGATCTGGCCCTCCAGGGGCTCTCCCTGGCTCTCGGCGCTGATGATGCGGCTGAGCCAGTAGTAGTCCACGGCGTTGTAGGGCGCGTCCGGAGAGGTCACGGCGGCGCCGGAGAGGTAGGGGTCCCACTCCACCGTGGCGCCCAGCAGCTCGCCCACCAGACGCAGCGGCACCATGGTGCGCCCCTGCTCCACGGACACGTCGGCGCTGTGGGAAACACCGTCCAGCGTGACAGTGCCGGCGACGGGATCGGCAATGAGCGTCCGGTCACCGGAGACGGCTACCGCCGCGGCGGTCCCGGCGTCCCAGGTGAGGGTCCAGCCGCCCAGGGCATCCAGCAGGGCACGCAGGGGCACATAGGTCACGCCGTCACGCACCACGCCCCGGCTGTCCATCCAGTGGCCGTCCACCTGTACGATGACGCTGCGCTCTGCGCGCGTGGTCTGCTCCGCCTGCGCCGCCTGGGCGGGCGTGGACAGCAGCATAGCGGCCAAAAGACCGCAAAAAATACTTCGTTTCATAAAAGTCACATCCTTTTTGCGGGATTTCTACAAAAAGGATACAGGTTTTGCGCCGCCGGGGCAACCCACAAATCCTGGCAGGAGCGCCAGAGTCTGGCGGAGGGCCGGGAACTGTGAAAAAAATCCCCGCCACCCACATACAGTGTGGAGAGGAGAGGGGGTGCGCAGATGGACGCGGTGGAGTGGAGCACCAGCATCTATGCATTGGCCGCGGCCATGGCCCGGTGCATGAGCACGGAGGAGCTCTCCCGGGCGTCGCTGCTGCTGACCCAGCTGGGCACCACCTTGGGAACGATCGTGGCGCTGCGGGAGCTGGAGGAGACCGGGGAGAGCATCGAGGAGATATGAAAAAAGAGCGGGCTCCAAGCCCGCTCTTTTTTTGTAGGAATGTTCAGCCCAGCGCCGTGCGGACACGGGAGGCCACCGCGTCCAGAAATTCCTCACTGGTGACGGTTTGGGTGGGGAAATCCGGATCGGCCAGGGCGGCCAGGTCGCCGGTCATAACGCCGGAGCGCAGGGTGTCCAGCGCGGCCTGCTCCAGGATGTTGCCGAAGGATACCAGGTCATTCAGACCGTCCAGCTCGCCCCGGCGGCGCAATGCGCCGGACCAGGCAAACAGGGTGGCCATGGGGTTGGTGGAGGTCTTTTCCCCCTTGCAGTAGCGGTAGTAGTGGCGGGTGACGGTACCGTGGGAGGCCTCGAACTCCATGGTGCCGTCGGGGGCCACCAGCACGGAGGTCATCATGGCAAGAGAGCCGAATGCGGCGGCCACCATGTCGCTCATGACGTCGCCGTCGTAGTTTTTCAGCGCCCAGATGAACCCGCCCCTGGAGCGGATGACCCGGGCCACCGCGTCGTCGATGAGGGTATAGAAATAGGTCAGGCCCAGGCGCTCAAACTCCGGCTTGTAGGTGGTCTCGTAGGCCTCCTCGAAGATGCGCTTGAACTCCCCGTCGTAGCCCTTGGCAATGGTGTCCTTGGTGGAAAACCACAGATCCTGCTTCTGGGCGATGGCATAGCGGAAGCAGCTGTCCGCAAAGGCGCGGATGCTGCGGGCGGTGTTGTGCTGGGCCTGGAACACAGCGGGGCCGTCCACCGTCTGGACGGTGAGGGCCGTCTCCTGGCCGCTCTGGCCCCGGAAGGTCAGCGTGGCGGTGCCGGGCTCCTCCGTTACCAGATCCACCGCCTTGTACATGTCGCCGTAGGCGTGGCGGGCGATGGTGATGGGGGCTTCCCAATTGCGCACCGCCGGACGGATGAAGGGCAGGGGAATGGGGGTGCGGAAGGCGGTGCCGTCCAGAATGGCGCGGATGGTGCCGTTGGGGCTTTTCCACATCTCCGTCAGCTGGGGATACTCCTCCATGCGCTGGCGGTTGGGGGTGATGGTGGCGCACTTGACGGCCACGCCCAGACGGCGGGTGGCCAGGGCCGCATCCACGGTGACCTGGTCCCGCGTTTCGTTGCGGTGCAGCAATCCCAGATCGTAATACTCGGTCTTGAGATTCACAAAGGGAAGGATCAGCTTTTCCTTGATCCAGCCCCAGAGGATCCGGGTCATCTCGTCGCCGTCCATCTCCACCAGGGGGGTGGTCATTTGAATCTTTTCCATATCAATCAGCCCTCTTTGCGTAGTAGTTCATGAGGCACCCGTCCAGAAGGATTTCCTTTTCCTCTGCCGTCAGACCCCGCACATGAAGCAGCAGGTCCGCCACGGTGCCGTCCGTGCGGATGACCTTGGCGGGGATGTCCTCCCGACCCTCCGCCACCGCTGCGCGGATGTGGGGAACGAACACACAGTCACCGCTCTCATAGGGGAAGGGGGTGCCGTCGTCCAGGGTGAAGGGCAGCATGCCCCAGTTGATGCAGTTGGAACGGTAGCGCTTGGTGGCAAATTCGTAGCATATATTGGCCAATCCACCCAAAACCTTCTGGCAGGAGGCGGCCTGCTCCCGGGCGGAGCCGTCGCCGGGGCGGTTGGCGAACACGCAGGAGCCGAACTGGGTATCGGCCAGCAGGGCTGCCCCGTCGCCCACCTTGTCC
>CABQCB010000166.1 GCA_902462475.1 uncultured Oscillibacter sp.
TTGTCCTGCCGATGGATGAGGCGGTACTCCGTCCGGGAGGTCATCATCCGGTAGGGCTCGTTGGTACCCTTGGTCACCAGGTCATCGATGAGCACCCCGATGTACCCGTCTCCCCGGGTGAGGATGAGGGGCTCTTCCCCCTTCAGCTTCAGCGCCGCGTTGATGCCGGCGACGAGGCCCTGGGCGGCGGCCTCCTCATAACCGGAGGAGCCGTTGAACTGTCCCGCCCCATACAGGCCGGGGACTTTTTTGCACTCCAGGGTGGGCAGCAACTGGGTGGGGTCCACGCAGTCGTACTCAATGGCATAGGCCGCCCGGGTCATCTCGGCGTGCTCCAGTCCGGGGATGGTGTGGAGCATCTCCACCTGCACCTGTTCAGGCAGGGAGGAGGAAAAGCCTTGGATGTATAGTTCCTCGGTGTTCAGTCCCATGGGTTCCACAAACAGCTGGTGCCGGGGCTTGTCCGGGAAGCGGACAATTTTCGTCTCAATGGAGGGGCAGTACCGGGGACCGACCCCCTCGATGGTGCCGTCATATAGGGGGGAGCGGTCCAGGTTGCGGCGGATGACGGCGTGAGTGCGCTCATTGGTGTAGGTAAGATAGCATACCGCCCGGTTCTCCGGGGCTTTTTCCGTGGAAAAGGAGAAGGGCTCCACCTCTGTGTCTCCCTCCTGGAGCTCCATCTTGGAAAAGTCCACGCTCCGGCGGTTCACCCGGGGCGGGGTGCCCGTCTTGAACCGCCGCAGGCTGAGCCCAAGCTGTTTCAGGCAGCCTGTTAAGGGCAGAGAGGCGGCCATGCCGTCGGGGCCGGAGTCCCGGGACACCTCTCCCACGATGGTGCGGCCCCCCAGATAGGTGCCGGTGGCCACAATGGCGGCCCGGACCTCGTAGGTGGCCCCGGTGTCGGTGACCACGGCGGACACCGCCCCGTCCTCCCCGGTGAGAATTTCGGTGACCTCCCCCTGCTTCACCCAAAGGTTTTCCTGGAGCTCCAGGGTGTGCTTCATTACCTCCTGATAGCGGCGGCGGTCCGCCTGAGCCCGGAGGGACCACACCGCCGGGCCCTTGCCCCGGTTGAGCATCCGGTACTGGATGCAGGCCTTGTCTGCAGCCCTGGCCATCTCGCCCCCCAGGGCGTCGATTTCCCGAACCAGGTGGCCCTTGCCTGTGCCGCCGATGGCCGGGTTGCAGGGCATATTGCCCACCGCGTCCAGATTGATGGTGAAGCAGACTGTGCGCAGGCCCATGCGGGCGGCGGCCAACGCGGCTTCAATGCCCGCGTGGCCTGCGCCGATGACGGCGATATCAAATTGTCCGGCGTTATAGTGCATAAAAACTCTCTTTTCTAACCAAGGACTGCGTCCTTGAGGGCTTTCCAAGTACTTCGCACTTGGGGCGCGTTTTTCCCGGCCCCATTTCTTTTGACAGCGCCAAAAGAAACGGTAGAAAAAGCCATCCCGGCTTTCCGGGGCCAGGTTTCGCCTGGCGGCGAGTTCCTTTTTGTGCGCACAAAAAGGAACCAAAAATGCGCCGGGGGTGCAGGTGCGGAAGAACTTCAAGCGCCAAGGGCGCGCTTTCGTTCTAAGCGCCTGCACCCCCGGATCCCCGATTTACGGGGGATCAGGATAAGAGGTGCATGCGCCGCTTTCCGGCGTTGAGGTAAGCCGACGCTCGAAGCCACTATTTTCCGCTGCCGCTATGCTGGAAATTGTAGAACTCCGCCGGGCCTACGGAACAGGCCTGGTCACAGCATAGGCCCGGCCAGGCGCGCTACCGAGGGCCGCTGGGACTTCTTCTTTTACCAACACTAGCGGCAGCGGCGCAGGGGGTAGGGAGTATCCCGGTTAATCACAGCGCCGGTCGTTGAATAGTTGGCAGTAGGCCATAGTAGAGCGCTTTTCTTTGGCGGTTCGACACCGTTTCTTTTGGCGCTGTCAAAAGAAATGGGGTCGGGAAAAGTGCGTTTCCAAAGGCGCAGCCTTTGGACCCCGCGGTCGGCCCGGCTGGACCTCAAGTGGTTGCGAGGGTCCGACCCTTGCTTTGGCCGTCAAAAGAAATGGTTTTTGGAGAATAGCGCCCAAGGGCGCCAGCCTTTGGATAGCGGTTCACGGGCGTCAGCGTCTAATCTCCCGGTAGGGAGCCTTACACCCAAACACCAGCACCGCGCACAGCCCCGCCAGTACAAAATCCCGAACGTTGAGTGTTCGGAACACAACCGCATCAGACAGCAGTACCGCCGCCGCGGCCAGCACCGACAGTAAGTTGGGCAGCCACCCCCGGCCGAAGGCATACCAAACAGCATAGGCCGCAAAGGGGGACAGGCAGGCCACCACGGCCCAGCCATAGACGTAGGTGATCCCCCACACGCCGCCCATCCACTCTGCGGCTAGGTAGTAGGCTGGGATCATAGCCAGAAAAAACACAAAGGCATAGGCCGCCGCCCGGCCCGGACTTCCGCTGCACCGGGCGATGACCAGGCCCAGCAGAATCCAGATAGGCAGTTCAGAAAACACATCCCCGAGCAGCTGGACAGAGGAAAAGTCCGCCCATTTAGCCAGCGCACCCGCCGCCGCCCCCGTCAGGAGCATCAGAGCAAGGCAGGCCAACCGATGGGTCAGGACCGGGGCAGGCAGGGGGACCCGAAAGCGCTCAAGGCAGCTCATGCACGTTCCTCCCCGGTCAACTCCAGCACCGCCAGATCAGGCCGGTTAAAGAGGCGAAAGCCGTGAATAGGCACCGTATTGTTGCCCAATCCCCGGGAGACGAATAGGGTGCTGTCTCCCAGGGTATAAACCCCCGCCGTCCAGGTGGGGAACAGCTTCCGGTCCGTGCCCAGCAGGCCGTCGGTAAAGGGCAGGCGGACGATGCCGCCATGGGCGTGGCCGGAGATCACCAGATCGTAGCCCGCGGCGGCGTACTGGTCGAAGCGGTCGTTGCGGTGGGCCAGCAGGATGGTGCACAGGTCCCCCGCCTCCCGTTGGATTTCCCCATACAGCTCTTCCGGAGTCTTTTGGTCGGCGTAGCCGTTGGGATCGTCCACCCCCGCCAGCACCAGGCTGTCCCCGTTCCGCTCCAGCGTGACATACTGATTGGACAGCACCGTGACGCCGCACTCGGTCAGGATCCCCTTCAGCCGGGGCACACCGCCCACCGCCCACTCGTGGTTGCCCGTGACATAGTAAGTGGGGGCGATGGCCGCCAGACCCCGGGCCAGAGCGGGTACCATGGCCAGATGGCTCTCCTGGTCAATAAGGTCGCCAGTGACCACAATGAACTCCGGCGCCTGCTGGGCCACCAGGGCCAGCAGCGCTTCGCTGTCTTGGCCGTATTCGTGGCCGTGAAGGTCGGAGATCTGCACGATGCGCAGGCCCTCAAAGCCGTCCGGCAGGCCGTGCACGCCGACCTGGGTGACGGTCACCTGGATGCCCCACAGCTGCCATTGCAGGAAACACCAGCCGACAGCGAGCAAAATCAGAAGCGCTGCCACCCATCGCAGGGGATGGCGGCGCTTTTGAACCTGGTTTGTTTTATTTGGCGAATCAGAATCAATCATCATCATGGCTAAGGTAATACGGCCGCATCAGGCTGTGCTGTTCAGTGGAGTCCTTCTGGTGGGCGGCGTAGAGGGAGCGCTCCAGCGGGCGGGGCCTGTCGTTGCGGCGGCGTTTTTTCTTTTTCTGGCCAGTCTGGGCGGCGCCTGCCTGGGATGCGGCCTCAGCTTTGGCCTGCTTGGGCTTGGCAGGTTCCTTCTGGGCCTGTTTTTGGCTGTCCTTTCGTTGAGATTGGCTCGCCGGACGGCGGAATTGCCTCTCTTGCTCCCACCCGGCAGGGACGGTGGTTCGGGACGGACGGGCCGCCGGGGGGCCAGCAGCCGTGCGGTGGCGTCCATGATCACATCGGAGTCCAGGGGGTTGGGCTTGTAGAAGTCTGCGGAGGGCATGGACGGGTGGTTGGGCATTGTGTCCTGGAGGCGGCCTTGGCGGACGCCCCGGTTCAGGGGCCGCGCCCGCTCATGGACAGGCTCCGGCTCACGCGCCTGGGCCGCCGGGGAGGAGGAAGTGCCGTCCTGTGCCTGGCCGGCGCCGGACTTTTTCCGGCGGCGGCGCCGCTTTTTGGCCGGCGACAGGGCTTCCTCTCCCCCCTGGGGGGTGGGTGGCTCTTGTACGGCGGCCGGCTGGGCTTTGGCTTTCGCCTCCTGGACCCGCTGGAGGCGGCGCTCCCGGGCGGCGGCCCGGGCCTCCGCGTCTTCGGCGTTCACCGGGCGGCCGTGTTTATCCTTTTGAGGCGGGTCGAAGTTTTCCATGGGGAAGG
>CABQCB010000167.1 GCA_902462475.1 uncultured Oscillibacter sp.
AGACCGTCAGGATCTTGGATGCCTCAGGGAAGAGCTTGGCAAAGCCGGAGATAGAGGTGATGGCGGCACGCTCCAGCTGACGGTCGATGAGCTTGTCGTACTCCACCGTGATCTCACTGCCGCAGATCTGCTCCAGGGCGTAGCGCTTATCCAGGCCCACCAGGGTGCCCTCAGGCAGAGCGCTGCACCGCAGGAGCTTGGCGCCCAGAGGTGTGGTGAGGGTGCCGGTGCCCTGGAAGTTCAGTCCCGTCAGGGGGTTCTGGAACTCCGGCAGCTTCAGCATGGCCAGCATCATGTCGCCGCTCACCAGCAGGGTATTCATGGTGTAGGGATCGAACTGGCTCCAGAAATCCACCAGCGCCTCGTAGCTCAGCGTGCCGCCGGAGCCGGAGATGGTGCCGTCGCCCACCTCAAAGCGCTGGGCGGCGTTGTCGTTGCCGTCGCCCTTGTCGATGACCTCCATAGCGTCCTTGAGGTGCATCTTGCCGATGTAGGCGCCGATCTGGCGCAGCGTCACGGAAAAGAGGTCCAGACGCTGGAAGCGGATGGCCTCATAGGAGGCCACCAGCATTCTGCCCCGCTTGTGCAATCGCACCAGGTTCTCCTGGGTGCGGATGGAGGTCTCGGGGATGCGGGCGCCCTCCTCCACACGGCGCAATGTCTTGTCCTCCTCGCTGGGGATGGAGGCGATGGAGCGGTAGTCCATGCCGTCAAAGCGGGTGACCGTGGCGGTGATGTCGGGCAGGATGCTGCCCTCCTCCAGGCCCTGGCGCACCACCCGGGAGACGAACTCCGGGAACAGCACGGCGGATTCTGTGGTGTGGAAAAACTTCTCCACGCAGTCGCTGCCGGCGCCCTTGACACGGATGTCGAAGCGCTTGAGCTGGCGCTGGAAGGCGTCCATGCCCTCCAGGCTGGTACCCTTGTAGTGCTCGCTGGGGTCCAGCTCCTCCAGGGTCTGGGTGAAGCTGGTGCCGCTGCGGCCGTACATGCCCTTTTCCAGGCGGATGTTTTCGTAGTGATAAGCCATAGTTTTTTCTTCCTCCTTACAGCACAAAGGTCACGGTGTTGCTTTCAGATCGGACCACCAGGTACTCCCGGCCGCCTTCGTCGGCCTTGACGCCGCCGCTGCCGTCGGCGCTGAGCTTGGCCCAGCCCACGGCGGGCGCGCTGGTGCAGGAAACGGTCACCATGCCGCCCAGGGCCACGGTGCAGGCACCGCCGTCCCTTGCCTTGGCCAGTACCACGCCGCAAAAGCCGTCGCCCGCGCCGCAGGGTGCCACCGTGTCCCCTGCACTGATCTTGACCACCTGTCCCTCCTGCACGTCTCCGCAGGCAAAGGTGGCGGCCCACTGGCCGATGCCCTCATACGAAAGATTCATGTTGCCTCTCCTTTCTCATTTCGTCCTCAGACGAGAAATACAGTTTCATCCTCCCGCTTTTGGGCGGGTGCCGCGCAAAGCTGCGGCACGGTGGGAAAACGGCGTGCCGCCTGCTTGGCGTAGCTTTTGCGCAGTGCCAGCAACTCCGGCTCGTCCAGCTTTGCCGCCGCGGCGGCAAAGGCCTCTCCGTCCAATGCGTCATCGGCCAGCATGGCCAGGCGCACCACCTCCCGGCGCAGGGAAGCAAGATACTTCACGCCCAGCGCCGCCTGCTTTCGAAGCAGCGCCGTGTCCTCGCCCTCCTGGCAAAAGCGCTTCAAAACGCCGGCGCTGCGCTGGGCAGGTACTGCCACAAAGGACCACTCATAGGCATCCAGGGGCTCCCGCAGCTCCCGGAAGCACAGCTTGCCGCCGTAGCGCTGCCCCTTTTCATGGCCGCAGCCGTCCTCAGCGCCGCAGATGGAGCACACGCTCTTGCCCATGCTGCACCCCACGCTCACCTCTTTTTTGATGCCGCCCTCGATCTCGGCGATAAGCTCGGCGTTTTTCTCCGTCCGCAGCAGATACGCCCAGCCCTTGAGCCAGCAGTATTCGTCTCCCGCCTCCGTGGTCTTGGCAGCCTCCCGGATCACCTCGGTCCGGTAAATGCGGGCCGTCTGCCCCTGGGCGGACCACTGGTGGTCAAAGACGCCGCTCTTTCCCAGAAAGAGCCGCCCCAGCTCCTCCAGGGCGTCGGGATCGAACCGCTCCAGATCCCGGTCCACCTCGTTGTCGCAAAGGCGCAGGTTGAAGGTGTATACCTGCTCCGGCGCAAGGGGCGTTTTTGCCAGGCGGTTGATCTCAGCCAGGTCCTGCCCGTCCGGTGTCCCCGGTTCCACGGTGGTCTGTTCCTTGCGAATGTCCATGATTCACTCCTTTGCTCGTTCTCCGGCGGTACCGGCATCCCGCTCCGCCGCGTCGTTGTCCAGCTGCAATTTCCGGGCCTGCTCCCGATACAGGGCAGCCTTGGCCTCCTCCACCTCGTCCTGGAGGTTGATGTCGTCCCATACCACCTCAAAGCCGCAGGTGTAGCCGTGCATCCTGAGCCACAGCCGTGATACCCGTTCCAGCGCAGGCGTCAGGCCCCGCCGGATGGCGGTGATCTCTGTGGTCAAAAGGTCCGCCTGCTGGCTGCTCATGCGCTCGGTGGAGCTCCAGCTCAGCCCCAGCATGAACGGGGGAATGCCGGTCTTGGCCACGATCTGCTCCAGGATCTGGCGCACGGGCACCTCACTGTCCAAAATGGGCGCGTCACCGCCGATGACCTTGATGTCCACGTCCCCCACCGCCACGAAGTCCCGCACCCGGCCGCCCCGGGTATCCTGCATGGCTCTGGACCACTCCTCTGCCAGCTGACGGCTGCGCTCGGCAGCCTGGCCCTCTCCGCTGCGGCAGGTGACGGCAAAGCGCACGTTGCCGCAGCGCTCCCAGTTGACGCCGATGGTGTGGTAGATCTTCATGAGGATGTCCGCCAGAAACGGCATGGACCGCAGCAGCGATACGCCGTAGGGATTGGCCGTCTCCGGGTGCAACGGCGTGAACAGCAGCAGCGACTGGTCCGGCAGGGGACGCATGCGCCCCGCCTCGTCGGGCCCGCAAATGACAAAGTCCAGCGGGTGCTCCCCCTCCCGGATTTCCAGAAGATCGGTCCTGCCGCATACCAGCGCGGAGATATCCCGTCCTCCCGCTTCCGGCACGATCTCTCCGATGGCTTTGCCGTAGGTCAGGAGGGAGTCCAGATAGCAGTCCAGGAACGCGTTCACGCCGAACTGCCCCCGCCCGGCAGGCACCGTGCGGAAAAAGCGCCGCAGCTGCTCGTCTGCGGCCGCGTCGGTGCAGCGTACGTCCACGCCGCCGCACATGCGCACCAGCTTGTAGATGGCCGCATCTACCAGGGGCACCGCCTCCCGCACGGCCCGGTAGAGCCGGTCCTCGGTGCCCTGCAGCGGCACATAGTCCCCCAGCATGCCGAAGGGATGCTGCTGTCCGCTGCGCAGCTGCACCGGCGCGGCGGCCGCCTGCTTTTTAAACCATTTCAAAACCCATTCACTCCTCCTTTTTATACGGCCCGCTCCACCCAGGTGGCCGCAAAGCCGCTGCCGGACTGACCCGCAAGATCCATGGCGAAATAGCGCAGGTCATCCATGGCGTGGTCGTTCTCCTTTTTGGGCGCGTCCCTTCCGTGCTTTTCGTCCCAACAGTAGAGCTCCATTTCCCTCAGGCAGTCCTCACACTCCTGGCACAGCACGATCCTGCCCTGCTTGAGAAAGTCCGCCGTCACCCGGATGCCGTCCACCACGTCGTTCACCGCCCGGACCACCGGGAATCCCTCCCGGCGCAGCGTCTCGATGAAGCTGGCAGCGGACGGGTCCACAATGACCCGCTCCACCTGGATCCCCGCCGTCAGGTCCTTGAGATCGTCGGCGTATTCCGCGTCGGTCTTTTGCCATCCGGCCTTGCGGGAGTCAAAGTACTTCTCCCGCACCCGGTACCACACGCCGTCCTGGAAACCCCACAGGCCAAAGGAGGCGGGATTGGCCGTCCCGTAGTCCACGGACACCCGCCAGCGGGCAAAGGGTCCCGGCGGCGCAGGCGGCGCGTCGGTACGCCGGTCGAAAAAGTCGTAGACCAGTCCCTGGGCCGCGGTCCACTCCCCCAGCACGAACCGGCGGTAGAAGATGCCGGAATAGGCCCGGCGGTAACGCTGTCGGATGCGGGGCGTGAGGGCGGGGTTGTCCTCCATGGTAAAATGGAGGTACAGCGCCCGGCGCTGCCCTGCCTTGAGGATCCACTCCCTGTAAAACCAGTGCTGGGGCCCCTCCGGGTTACAGTTGAACCACAGCCGGCTGCCGGACACACTGCACCGGGCACAGGCCTGTTCCACAAAGG
>CABQCB010000168.1 GCA_902462475.1 uncultured Oscillibacter sp.
GGGGCATCGAGCACGTACAGGTGGTGTTCAGTCCCGAGGAGGGCGTGACGCCCGCCCAGCCGGAAGCTCCGCCGCCGGGCCGGCGCAGTGTTCCCGGCAGTACCCCCTGGGTCCCTGCCGCGGCCGGGCTGCTTATCGGCAGCGCTGTGGTCCGCGGGCTCATCGCCGGGCAAAACAATTGTAAAGAGAAAGAGATGTGAAACCATGCTGACAGGTACCATCGTCAATACACTGGCCATTCTGGCCGGTTCCGCCGCAGGCCTCCTTATCAAGACCCTGGCCGGCCGCTTCTCCGGCTCCATGGCCGGCGCCAGCCTGCTGGGGCACCGGCTCCAGGCCATCATCATGCAGGGCGTGGCCCTGTGCATCCTCTATATCGGCATCGACGGGTGCCTGGAGGGCAGCAATGCTCTGATCTCCATTCTCTCCATGGTGGTAGGCGCCATTTTGGGAGAGCTTCTGGACCTGGACAAGCGCATGCGCTCCCTGGGCGACTGGGTCCAGCGGCGCACTGTCCACCTGCTGGGCTCTCAGGAGCCCGCCTCCATTTCTGAGGGCTTCGTCACCGCGAGCCTGCTGTTCTGCGTGGGCGCTATGGCCATCGTAGGTGCCCTCAATGACGGCCTCACCGGCGACCACAGCACGCTTTTTGCCAAGTCCCTGCTGGACGGCATCAGCTCCGTGGTATACGCGGCTTCCCTGGGCGTAGGCGTAGCCTTCTCCGCTGCCGCGGTATTCATCTATCAGGGCATCATCGCCGTGCTGGCCTCTTTCCTCCAGCCCTTCCTGGGGGACGCGGTCATCGCCGAGATGACCTGCGTGGGCTCGCTTTTGATCGTGGCGCTGGCGCTGAACATGCTGGGCGTCACCAAGATCAAGGTCATGAATCTGGTGCCCGCCATTTTCCTGCCCATTGTGCTGTGCAGGTTTATGTAATGAAAAAGAGACGGCTTACGCCGTCTCTTTTTTTGCTCTTTTCATTCACTCCAGCGGGAACGTCTCATCTCCGATGCGCAGAGCCTCCACCTGGCTCAGATCCACGGGCACGCGCCAGTAGTAGGTACTGCTCCAGCGGGTGTATGCCGCGTCCTGGAAGCGGCAGTTGCCGCCGCTTTGCTTCACCACACTCCCGTCCCGCAGCACCAGCGCGGCGCGCTCCGGCTCCCAGGCCTGCTCCTCGGCCGCCTGTACATACTGGATCTCCGTAGCAGAGATCCGCACCTCCCGGATGGTAGTCCGCCCCGCCTGGCGGGTATCCATGTTCTGTGCAGGCACCTCCAGCTCCGGAATGGTCCGCACCTGCCGCTCCTCACCCGGCGTCAGGGAGAAAGCCAGCGTCCAGGTGCCTTCTGCCGCCGGAGTCCCCTCCCAGTCTCCGCCGATCTCCTTTCGGTTCAGATCCTCCAGCACCAGTGTGGCCGACCTGGGCTCATCCAGCAAGGTGCTCTTCCCTGCCAGATCAATGGTATATTGGAGCAGCACCGTAAACACGCCGTCTGATGCCGTGCCGCTGTAAAGGGTCTGGAGGCCGGAGCCGCCGGGCGTGTCGTGGATCAGGTTCGGATCCGGGTCCAGCGTCAGGTCCACCATCCCGAAGTCATACCGGTGTTCCTCATCCTCTTCGTAGCTGCCGCTGATCTTCAGCAGCAGCCAGATGCTGGAGTCCCCCGCCGTAACGGAATCCAGCGTGACCGTCACGTCGTTCTGGGTATCCTGGACGCCCACCTGCTCTGTCAAATGGTCGATGAACGCCAGCTGCTCCGCACTCATTTCCGTATCGTTCTGCTCCGTCCACTGCCGGGCAAACCAGCCTTGCAGCGTGCCGGGCATCCCCACCGTGGCAATGGCCGAACCGGCCAGCACGGCCAGAATGGCCGCCGCGATCAAAATTCCCTTGGGAAACCGCTTTTTCGGATTTCTTCTCTCCAGTTTCGTCATTTGCGCCACCTCCTCGCGCAGTCTCTCGGAGGCATGCACCTGATCAAAGATCTGCCGATATTCCTCTTTCATCTCTCACGCCTCCTCCAATGCTCGTTTCAGCTTCTCCCGTCCCCGGGCCAAGCGGGTCTGTACCGTGGAGACCTTCAGCCCCAGCAGTTCCCCCACTTCCGCCGCGGAGTAACCCTCATAGTAATAGAGGTACAGCGGCAGCCGGTACTTGGCCGGCAGGGCACGCACCGCCTCATACAGGGCGCTTTGTCCCGGGTCGGTGAACGACGGCTCCGGACAATGCTCCAGTGCCACGGTCCGGGTGCGCCAGGGGCTGCGGCTCATGTCCCGGCACACGTTCACCGCCACCCGGGCCAGCCAATAGCGCAGGTGCTCCTCCCCGGTGAAGGAAACCTCTGCCCGCCACAGCCGCAGCATGGTCTCCTGGGCGGCATCCTCCGCGTCCTGGGGACTGCGGAAATAGTTGAGGGCGATGCGGTACACCATATCCAGATACCGCTCCGCGGCCTTTTGGAACTCCTGCTCAGTCAGCATGAACGTCTCTCCTTGAAAAGCTTTTCACCTGTAATACGGGGCAGAGGCGGAAAATATCCCAATCATTCTCCCTCCGCGCGAAAAAAATTCTCCGGCTGTACAGCCGGAGAATTTTCTCATCAGAAGGGACCGTAATTGATCAGCGTGGCGATGAGCATGAACACCGCACAGATGGCAAGCTCCACACCCACCACCGGCAGGGCGAACTTGAACCACTTGTTGAAGGGAATCCCCGCCACACCCAACGACGCGCACAGCGTGCCATGAGTGGGGATGATGGCGTTGGTGAATCCGTCGCCGAACTGGAAGGCCAGCACGGCAGTCTGGCGACTAAGGCCGATGATATCCGCCAGCGGCGTCATGATGGGCATGGTGGTGGACGCCTGGCCGGAGCCGGAGGGGATGAAGAAGTTGATGACGCACTGCACCAGCAGCATGCCCTCCGCCGCCACCGCCTTGGGAAGGCCCGAGATGACCGTAGCCAGGGCGTAGACGATGGTATCGAGGATCTGGCCCTCGGTCATGACCACCAGGATACCCCGGGCAATGCCCACGATCAGCGCGCCCATGGCAATGTCCTTGGCGCCGGCGATGAAGTCCCGGGCCATGCCGTTGGGCGTGGTACCGCCCACGATGCCGCCCAGGATGCCCATGCCCAGGAACACGGAGGCGATGTCCAGCACGCCCCAGCCGTGGGTAATGACGCCGTAGACGATGACGCCCAGACCGCCGGCCAGCACCAGCAGCACCAGGATGTCCCGGCGGCGCAGCGTCACATCCTCGATGGCGACCCGCTGGTCCTTCTGGGAAAGCTCCAGATCATACACATAGCTGGCGGAGGGGTCCCGCTTCACCTTTCCGGCATAGCGGAGGATGCAGGTGGGCACCGCCACCAGCATGCACACCCACACGGCGATCCGCAGAGGCATGCCCGAGAAAGTGGGCAGCTCCGCGATCTTCTGGGCCACGCCCACAGTGAAGGGGTTCATGAAGCCGGAGGAAAAGCCGATGGCCGCGCCGAAGGTGACCATGGCCATACCCACGATGGCGTCATAGCCCAGCGCCCGGGCCAGGGCAATGCCGATGGGGATAAAGATGATGGTCTCCTCGGACATGCCGAAGGTGGCGCCGCCCAGGGAGAAGGCGAACATCATCAGGGGGATCAGCAGCTTCTCTCTGCCCTGGAGCTTATAGGCCAGCTTTTTGATGCCGTTTTCCATGGCGCCGGTGCGGGTGATGATATTGAACGCACCGCCCACCACAAAGATGAACACCATGATGTCCGCCACCTCCAGCATGCCATCGGGAATGGCGTGGAGCAGGCCGAACAGACCTACCGGCGTCTGATCTACGTAGGTGAAGGAGTTAGGGTCGACCACGTTGCGGTCCGCCGTCTCGCTGTACACCCGCTCATAGCTGCCGGCAGGGATCAGATAGGTGCACACAGTCATCAGCACGATGATGCATGCCAAAATTACAAAGGTATGGGGAAACGCCAGTTTCTTCTCTCTTTTTTCTTCCACAGGGGGACCTCCATATCACACAAAAAGCGGGCCCGGGGTAACAACACTACCTCGGGCCCACTTCGGGTCAAAACACGCTGTACGGCCGAGAGCGAAATTACTTCAGCTCGACCTTGGCGCCAGCCTCTTCCAGCTGCTTCTTCAGGGTCTCGGCCTCGTCCTTGGACACAGCCTCCTTCAGGGTCTTGGGAGCGCCCTCGACGGTAGCCTTGGCCTCAGCCAGGCCCTGGCCGGTGATCTCACGGACAGCCTTGA
>CABQCB010000169.1 GCA_902462475.1 uncultured Oscillibacter sp.
CCTGAACCGTGTTTCCAAGACCGTCAAGGGCGGCCGCGTGATGAAATTCTCCGCCCTCGTCGTCGTTGGCGACGGTAAGGGCAAGGTCGGCTACGGCCTGGGCAAGGCCGCTGAGGTCCCCGAGGCGATCCGCAAGGGCATCGAGGCCGCCAAGAAGAACATGATCACCGTGACTCTGTCCGGAAGCACCATTCCTCACGAGACCATCGGTGAGGCCGGCGCGGGCCGTGTGCTGATGAAGCCCGCTGCCCCCGGTACCGGCGTGATCGCCGGCGGCGCCGTGCGTGCCGTCGTGGAAGCCGCGGGCATCAAGGACATTCGTTCCAAGTGCCTGCGTTCCAACAACCCCAACAACGTTGTCGCCGCCGCTTTCCAGGGCCTCAAGAGCATGCGTGGCCCCGAGGAGGTCGCCCGTATCCGCGGCAAGAGCGTCGAAGAGATCGTGGGTTAAGGAGGCGCTGAACATGGCAAACTTAAACATTAAGCTCGTCAAGAGCCTGAACGGCCGCCTGGAAAAGCAGGTTGCCACTGCGAATTCCCTGGGCCTGCGCAAGATCGGTGACGTCACCGTGCAGCCCGACAACGACCAGACCCGCGGCAAGATCGCCAAGATCGGCTATCTGCTGCAGGTCACTGAAGTGAAGTAAGGAGGCACGGAATTATGAAACTGAGCGAACTGTCTCCCGCCGAGGGTTCCGTCCGCGCGGCTTATCGTAAGGGCCGTGGCGCCGGCAGCGGCAACGGCAAGACCGGTGGCCGCGGCCACAAGGGCCAGAAGGCCCGTAGCGGCGGTAAGATCCGCGTTGGCTTCGAAGGCGGCCAGATGCCTCTGGCCCGTCGTATCCCCAAGCGCGGCTTCAACAACATTTTCGCAAAGCCCCTGGAGATCATCAACCTCAATGCGCTGAATGCCTTCGAGGATGGCGAGACCGTTACTGCCGAGGCGCTGCTGGAAAAGGGCATCCTCTCCAAGTGCGAGTACGGCTACAAGGTCCTGGGCAACGGCAAGGTGTCCAAGAAGGTTACCGTCAAGGCTTCTGCTTTCTCCGCTTCTGCCAAGGAGGCTATCGAGGCAGCTGGCGGAAAGGCAGAGGTGATGTAACGTGATCCAGACGATTCGCAAGGCGTGGGGCATCCCCGAGCTGCGGAAGAAGATCATCTTTACACTCCTCATCCTTCTGATTTTTCGCATCGGCAACGCCATCACGGTTCCCTATGTGAACACGGACCTGCTGGCCACCTATCTTGATCAGATGGGCGCCACCATCCTGGGTCTTTACAACGTGATGAGCGGCGGCGCTTTCGCCAACGCTACGGTGTTTGCCCTGAGCATTCAGCCCTATATCAACAGCTCCATCATCATCCAGCTGCTGACTGTGGCCATCCCCTCCCTGGAGCGGCTGGCCCGGGACGGCGGCGAGGAAGGCCGCAAGAAGATCCAGTCCATCACCCGGTACACCACCGTGGCGATCGCGGTCCTGCAGTCTGTGGGCTACTACTTCATGATGCGCAATGCCGATCTGCTCCAGACCGGAGCGGACGGCATCTGGCCCGCCCTGGTCATCATCGTGACCTTCATCGCCGGTTCCTCCTTCGTGATGTGGATGGGCGAGCAGGTCACCGAGTTCGGTGTGGGCAACGGCATCTCCATCATCCTGTTTGCCGGTATCCTCTCCCGGGTGCCCGTCATGGTCTCTCAGGGGATCGAGTTCGGCAAGCAGGCTCCCATCAACTGGCTGTGGGTGGCGGTGCTGGTGGTGGCCATGCTGGCGCTGGTGGTGTTCATCGTGTTCATCAATGACGCTGAGCGCCGCATCCCCGTCCAGTATGCCAAGCGTCAGGTCGGCCGGAAGATGTACGGCGGCCAGAGCACGCACCTGCCCATGAAGGTGAATATGTCCGGCGTTCTGCCTGTCATCTTCGCCCAGAGCATCGCCTCTCTGCCCATCACCGTGTGGACGTTCATCGGCATCCCCACGAAGGAAGAGAGCCCCGTGGCCTACGCCATCTATAACGCCATTGATACCAAGTCCATCATCTACATGGTGGTGTACTTCATCATGATCATTGGCTTCAGCTATTTCTATTCCAGCATTCAGTTCAACCCCGTGGAGATCGCCAACAACCTGAAGAAGCAGGGCGGCTTCATCCCCGGCTTCCGGCCCGGCAAGCCCACGGTGGACTTTATCCGTAAGGTTTTGAACAAGATCACCTTGTTCGGCGCCATTTATCTGGGCATTGTCGCCATCTGCCCCCTGATCGTGGGCAAGATCGTGGGCAGTGACCATCTGGCCATCGGCGGTACTTCCGTCATCATCGTGGTCGGCGTGGCGCTGGAGACCGTGAAGGCTTTGGAGTCCCAGATGCTGATGCGTCAGTACAAGGGCTTCCTGGAATAAGCGAGGTTTTCTTCATGAAACTGATTCTGCTGGGCGCCCCCGGCGCCGGCAAAGGCACACAGGCCGAGATCCTGTGCAAAGAGCTGAATATCCCCACCATCTCCACCGGCAACATCCTGCGGGCTGCCATCAAAGAGGGCACGCCCACAGGACTGGAGGCCGAGCGCTATATGAAAGCCGGTAAGCTGGTGCCCGATGACGTGATCATCGGCATCATCACCGAGCGGGTGGCCGCGGACGACTGCGTCAACGGCTACATCCTGGACGGGGTGCCCCGCACCATCGCCCAGGCCGAGGCCTTGGAGAAGGCCGGGATCGTGTTTGACGACGTGATCTCCATCGAGATCTCCGACGAGACCATCATGGAGCGCATGACCGGCCGGCGTGTCTGCGAGCACTGCGGCGCCACCTATCATCTGGTGGCTGTCCCGCCCAAGACGCCCGGCGTGTGCGACAAGTGCGGCGGCAAGCTGATTCAGCGTCACGATGATGAACCCGAGACCGTCAAGGCACGGCTCGAGGTCTATCATAAGGAGACTGAGCCCCTGAAGGACTTCTACGCGGAGCGCGGCCTCCTGAAGTCTGTGGAGAACCAGCCCACGGTGGCTGAGACCTCCCAGGCGATCCTCCACGTACTGGGGAGATGAGCGTATGATTACCCTCAAATCCTCCCACGAGATCGAACTCATGCGCCGGGCCGGAAAAATTACCGCGGCTGCCCGTGCCTTGGCAGGGGAAATGGTAAGACCCGGCGTGACAACCCAGGAGATCGACCGTGCAGTGGAGCATTTCATCCGCAAGCAGGGCGCGGTCCCGTCTTTCCTCCATTATAACGGCTATCCGGCCAGCGTGTGCATCAGCGTCAACGACGAGGTCATCCACGGCATCCCCGGCAAACGGGTCTTGCAGGACGGCGATATCGTCAGCGTGGATGTGGGCGCCTATATCGGAGGGTTCCACGGTGACTGTGCGGCCACCTTCCCCTGCGGCACCATCACCCCGGAAGCGCAGGATCTGATCGATGTGACCAGAGAGAGCTTCTTCCAGGGGATCCGCCAGGCCAGGGAAGGCAAGCGGCTGCTGGATATTTCCGCAGCCATTCAGCAATATGTGGAAAGCCACGGCTACTCCGTTGTGCGGGAGTTTGTGGGACACGGGATCGGCACGGCCATGCATGAAGCGCCGGAGGTCCCCAACTACGGACATCCCGGCCGGGGGCCCAGGCTCCTCCGCGGCATGACACTTGCAATCGAGCCCATGGTGAACGCCGGCAGCGCCGCCATCCAACAGCTCAGTGACGGCTGGACGGTGAAGACGCTGGACGGGAAGTGGGCAGCCCATTACGAAAACACGATCCTCATTACCGACGGCGAGCCCGAGATTCTGACGGCTCCCGCTATCTGAGGCAACGAGACGTATGGAAATTGCAAGATCAAATATCGTTCGATCCGCTGCCGGCAGAGATCAGGGAAAGCTCTTCGTGGTACTTGCCACGGAGGGGGAGTACCTGCTGCTGGCGGACGGAAAGTCCAGGAAAGTGGAGTCACCCAAGCGCAAAAAGCGCAAGCATGTGCTGTTTGTAGCGGAGGATGAGACCCGGCTTTCCGGCAAGATCAAAGGCGAAGAAAAAATAACAAACAGTGAGCTTCGCAGAACCCTCGCCTATTACCGCGAGGAGGTTCATCCGGACCAGGAGGGATAACGTTTGGCAAAATCCGACATGATTGAAGTGGAAGGCGTAGTGGTGGAATCCCTGCCGAACACGACGTTCCAGGTAGACATTGGAAATGGACACACGATTTTGGCACATATTTCCGGAAAACTCAGAATGAATTTCATCAGGATTCTGCCC
>CABQCB010000170.1 GCA_902462475.1 uncultured Oscillibacter sp.
TCTACTTCTTCGCCCAGGCCATCACCGTGGAGGAGGCCATCGAGGAGGCGGACTTCGTCATCAGCCTGCTGGACGGCATGGAGATCGACGGGCCCGTGGCCTATGACTGGGAGATGCACGACTCCACCTACCGGGTCTACGGTACCACGCCGGAGATGGCCACCGCCTGCGCCGTGGCGTTCTGCCAGCGGATCGAGGAGGCGGGCTACGAGGCCATGGTGTACGCGGGGCAGTATGTCAGCTACATCAAGTACGACCAGGGTGCCCTGGCGCCGTACCTCTATTGGTATCCCGAGTATAAGACTACATCCTCGGAAAAGCTCTATCCCACCTTCTATTATCAGATGGACTACTGGCAGTTCTCCAGCAGCTGCACCATCGACGGCATCGGCGGAAAGGTGGACGCCAACATCCAGTTTATCCGATAAAAAAGAGCCGCCCGGCCGGGCGGCTCTTTTTTATTATGACGCGGCGCGCTGTGCCTTTTCGGCAGGGGAGGGGCGCTGGGAGAGCACCACGCCTGCGGTGATGAGCACCGCGCCCAGCAGCGCCAGGGGGGAGATGGGCTCGTCCAGGAAGATCCGGGCGGCCACGATGGTGATAAAGGGCATCAGATAAATAAAGGTATTGGTGGTGACCACGCCCAGGATCCGGAAGGCCTTGTTCCAAAGGACGAAGCATAGGGCGCTGCCCACCAGACCCAAAAAGAGGAAGTTGGCGATACCGGAGACCGTCAGCAGCGGTGCCGTGGGGTAGGGGACGCCCTCTGCGGCTACCAGCGGCAGCGCGGTGACGATGCCCCAGAACATGGTGCGCCGGGTGACGAGGATGGAGTCCAGGCCACGGCTGGCCCGGCGCAGCAGCACGGAGTAGATGGCCCAGCACACGGCGGCGGCCAGGGCCAGCAGGTCGCCCTTTGGATTGAGCTTGAGGACGAACGTGCCGTTGCACACCACCAAAATCACGCCGGAGAAGGCCACCAGGAACCCAGCCAGGGTGGAGGCGCGGAAGCGCTCCTCACCGGCAAAATGGGCCAGAATGGCGGTGAAGATGGGGGCGGCGGCCACGATGATACTTACATTGGAGGCCAGCGTATAGGAAAGCGCAGTATTTTCTGTGTAGAAGTAGGCGGTGCAGCCAAGAAGTCCCAGCAAGAAGAATACGCCCTCCTGCTTCAAGGTCAGAGCCAGGCGCTTGGGCCGCAGCAGCCATAGGGCGCAGTAGGCCAGGATGAAGCGGGTGAGCATGATCTGAGCCGGGGTGTAAAATTCCAGCAGCACTTTGCTGGAGATGAAGGTGGAGCCCCAGACCACCACGGTAAAGGCGGCGAAGCAATAGCCGGTGAGCCGGTTTTGATGTTTCATGATGTCCTCCTGCAATGGCTTTTCCAGCACATCATACCACGGCCGCGCGCTGCGGGCAAGCGGAGGAATGGAAAAAGCAGGGACGAAAAGCATGCTGCCTTTCGTCCCTGCTCTGCGCAGACAGGACGGCTTACTTGCGGTTTTCCTTCTGGTTCTGGGTGCGGTTCTCGCGGGAGTCGCTGGTCTGCTTTTCCTTCTGCTGGCGGCAGTTCTGGTTGTTTTCGCGATTCTGCATTGCCAATTCCTCCTTCTGCCTTGTTGAGGCACGGTAGTAGTATGGGCAGAAGTTCCGCTTCTATACCAATGAGAAAAAGAAAAAATAGAGAAAAAAGGAGTTGACAGCGGGAGAAGAAGCTGATATACTAATCCAGCAAAACAAAGAAGGCGCGCATCCGCCTCACCTCCAGCAATCGGGCAAAGAGGTCAACAACGTTGTAATCAAACCGCCGCATCAGGTGGTTTGTTGTTGCGCGGATGCCATCAGGTATCCGCGTTTTGTGATTTTAGGATGGAGGTGCTTCGACCATTAGCAAGCAAGTGCATGAACTGAATGAGGAGATCAACGACAAGGAAGTCCGGCTCATCGGGGCACAGGGCGAACAGCTGGGCATCATGGCGCCGGCGGAGGCGCTGCGGATCGCTGACGAGCAGGGGCTGGATCTGGTCAAGATTTCCCCCCAGGCGGTTCCTCCCGTCTGCAAACTGATGAACTACGGCAAGTTCCGGTTCGAGCAGAGCAAGCGGGAAAAGGAAGCGAGAAAGAACCAGCATGTGGTCGAGATCAAGGAGATCCGCATGTCTCCGGGCATTGACGTTGGCGACTTCAACACGAAGCTCAAAAACGCCCAGAAGTTCATTGCCGACGGCAACCGCGTAAAAGTCTCCGTCCGCTTCCGCGGCCGCGAGATGGCCCATACCGACATCGGTAAGGATCTGCTGGACCGTTTTGCCGAACAGTGCGCCGAAACCGCCAATCTGGACAAACCCGCCAAGCTGGAGGGACGGATGATGTCCATCTTCCTCTCTCCCAAGACCGGCAAATAAAGAATTTTCAACGATACGGAAGGAGCAATCACGATGCCTAAGCTGAAAACCCATAGCGGTGCGAAGAAGAGATTCAACCTCACCAAGACCGGCAAGGTCAAGCGCGCCAAGGCCTTCAAGAGCCACATCCTCACCAAGAAGGATACCAAGCGTACTCGTCGTCTGCGTGCCGGCGGCTATGCCGACGCCACCAATGTGGACGCCGTCCGCAAGATGATCCCCTACAAGTAAGATACGAGACGTTTTAGAATAGGAGGCTTTTGAAATGGCTAGAGTTAAGGGCGCGATGATGACGCGCAAGAGAAGAAATAAAGTTCTGAAGATGGCCAAGGGCTACTGGGGTTCCAAGTCCAAGCACTTCCGGGTTGCCAACCAGGCCGTCATGAAGTCCCTGAGCTACGCTTACACCGGCCGTCGGCTGAAGAAGCGTGACTTCCGGTCCCTGTGGATCACCCGTATCTCCGCCGCCTGCAAGATGAACGGCATGAACTACTCCAGCTTCATGCACGGCCTGAAGGTCGCCGGCATCGAGATCAACCGCAAGATGCTCTCTGAGATGGCCATCAGCGATCCCGCTGCGTTCACTCAGCTGACCGAGATCGCCAAGAAGGCCTGATCTCTACCTTATTATATAATAAGTGTGAAAAACGCGCTCCGGCTCTGCCGGGGTGCGTTTTTTTCGTTGACAGGGGAGAGGGGTATGGTATGATAAAAGAAAAAGGCATTCCATGATTTGGCAGTTGCGTGGGAAAGGAGTGCGGCATGAAAGAGTATCTGCTCGGTTTGGTGTACGGATTCCCGGTGTTGCTCCCCATGTTTCTGGCGGGCTCCATGGCCCGCTTCACAAGACGCGGCAAGCCCGGCGGCTGGCGCATTACAGCGCTGGGCGCGGCTGTCACGGCGGTGGTCTGGCTGATCGCGCTGCTGCTGGGCCGGAACGGCAGTGAGCTGCCCGGCCTTGCGGCGTACTTCGTTACTGGCTTCCCGCTGGGCGCGGCAGTGTGCGGCATCGGTCTGCGGCTGCGCCGCGTCGACGGATGATGCGTTCCTGAAATGAAAAAGTGCCTCCCGGATCAGTGCCGGGAGGCGCTTTTTTATGCCTTGGTGGCCTCACAGAAATAGGGGCCGCAGTCTTCCTCGTGGGTCTGCACGTAGGTCCAGGTAAAGTTCCGGTCTGCGATGTACCAGTCGCTCCCGGGGATGGCACCACGATCCGTGGGCAGAGCAGCGACCTCCTCCGGGGTCACCGGACGGGTGCGGTTCACACCCTCCGGCGGATACTCATTATAAAAGAGATACCACTCTTCATCCTTGTGGGCTTTCAGGGCGTTCCGTGCCTCGTCTCCACTCAGATGGGGCACCAGCTCCCAGGAGAAGAGGTGCCAGAGATAGTTGCCCTCGGCCAGCACATGTTCTCCCAGATCCTTTTCGGAGACACCGGCGGCAAAGACATCCAGCCACCGGTCTGCTGCCCGCTCCGGCTCTGCGGGGAAGGGTTCCACCCAGCCTTCTTCCATGGTGGCCACGCACCGGTTGATGGGCTGTCCCAGATTGTAGAACTTGGCTTCATAGTCGGTCATGACGCCCACAGGGCCGTTGGCGTGCAGGTCCCGGGTCACCTCGGAGAGCGTGAAGCCGAAGCGGGGGATCTCCTCCACGGAGAACTCAAAGAGAGGCTGGTTGTCCGTCTTGAAATGGATCTGCCCGCCGGGCTTGAGCACCTGCCGGTAGAGCTTGAGGAAATTGCCGTGGGTCAGGCGGCGCTTGGCGTGGCGGTTGCTGGGCCAGGGATCGCAGA
>CABQCB010000171.1 GCA_902462475.1 uncultured Oscillibacter sp.
GGAGGGCAAGTCCATCCTCTTCATCTCCCACAAGCTCAACGAGATCATGGAGGTGGCGGACCGCTGCTCCGTGCTGCGCAAGGGCAAGTACATCGGCACCGTCAACATCGCCGACACCTCCCGGGAAGAGCTCAGCCGCATGATGGTGGGCCGGGACGTGGAGTTCGTGGTCCACAAGGAGCCGGCCAAGCCCGGGGACACCATCCTGGAGGTGGAGGGACTGACCATCGCCTCCAAGGCCCACAGCAACAACGCTGTGAAGAATGTTTCCTTTACGGTCCGGGCCGGGGAGATCGTCTGCATCGCCGGCATCGACGGCAACGGCCAGACGGAGCTGGTCTACGGCCTGACGGGTCTGGAGAGCGCCAAGAGCGGCCGCATCTGCCTGCGGGGCGAGGACATCACCCACGCCTCCATCCGCCGCCGCTCCGTCATGGGCATGAGCCACATTCCGGAGGACCGCCACAAGCACGGTCTGGTGCTGGACTACTCCCTGGAGGACAACATGGTGCTCCAGCGGTACTTTGAGCCGGAGTTCGTCACCAAGACGGGCTTCCTCAAGCGCCGGGCCATCCGGTCCTATGCCTCCCGCCTTATCGAGCAGTACGACGTCCGCTCCGGCCAGGGCCCCGTCACCGTGGCCCGCAGCATGTCCGGCGGCAACCAGCAAAAGGCCATCATCGCCCGGGAGATCGACAAGAACCCCGAGCTGCTCATTGCCGTCCAGCCCACCCGTGGATTGGACGTGGGCGCCATCGAATACATCCACAAGCAGATCGTCTCCCAGCGGGACAGCGGAAAGGGCGTGCTGCTGGTGAGTTTGGAGCTGGATGAGGTCATGGCCCTCAGCGACCGGATCCTGGTCATGTACGAGGGCGAGATCGTGGGCGAGCTGGACCCGAAGACCACCACGGTGGAAGAGCTGGGCCTTTATATGGCCGGCGCGAAGCGGAAGGGGGCGTAAGCGGTGAAAAAGGAAAAAACTTCTCTTTTGCGCAACGGCGCGGTCCAGTCGCTGCTGGCGTCGCTGCTTTGCATTTTGCTGGGCCTTCTCATCGGCTACATCGCCCTGCTGCTCATCAACCCCAGCGGCGCGGGAGAGGCCATTTTGACCATCGTCAAAAACTTCATGACCTATTCCCGCTCTACCGCGCAGCTGAAGTATCTGGGCAATACCCTGGCCAAGACCGCACCTTTGCTGATGTGCAGTTTGTCGGTCCTTTTTGCCTATAAAGTGGGCCTTTTCAACATTGGTGCCGCGGGCCAGTACGTGGTGGGCGCCGGTGCCAGCCTCTACTGTGCCCTGGCCTGGGGCCTGCCCTGGTATGTTTGCATGCTGGCGGCCATCGTGGCGGGCGCACTGCTGGGCGCCGCCTCCGGCATTTTGAAGGCATACTGCAACGTCAACGAGGTCATCTCCTGCATCATGCTCAACTGGATCAGCCTGTATCTGGTGAACACCATCCTCACCGGCGTGAAAGAGCCCACCAGCCCCTATACGGTGAACATCTCCACTGTCAACCCGGACGCTCTGATCCCCAGCCTGGGCTTGGGCACCTTCTTCAGCAACAACCAGTACGTGACCATTGCCATCCCCCTGGCGGTGCTGGTGGCTGTGGGCGTGTGGGTGCTGCTGGACAAGACGAAGCTGGGCTATGAGCTCAAGGCCACCGGCTGCAACAAGTTTGCCGCCAAATACTGCGGCATGGCGGAAAAGCGCAACCTGATCCTCACCATGGCCATCTCCGGGGGTCTTGCCGCCATGGGCGCTGCCATGCTGTACCTGACCGGCTTCGAGCAGTGGCAGTGCACCCAGTCGGCCATCCCCGCCATGGGCTTCAACGGTATCGCCGCCGCCTTCCTGGGCGGGCTCCATCCCATCGGCGCCGTGCTTTCTTCTCTCTTTATCCAGCACATCACCAACGGCGGCGCCTACGTGGACAAGACCATGTACTCCGCCCAGATCTCCGACTTTATCTCCGCCATCATCATCTACCTTTGCAGCTTCGTGCTGTTCTTCAAGTATATCCTCAACCAGCGGCTGGACCGCCGGGACGAAAAGCGCGCCCAGCGGGAAGCGGATCATGGGAAGGGAGGCGAGACGAAATGACACTGCTGCTGCAATATACCCTCATTTTCGCCTCCGTTCTGGTGCTGGTGGCTCTGGGCGGATGCTTCTCTGAGCACTCCGGCGTCATCAACATCGGCCTGGAGGGCATCATGGTCATGGGCGCCCTGGGCGGCGCGCTGATGATGAAGTTCCTGCCTGCCGGCACATCGGCCCCGGTCATCATCCTGCTGGTGACGCTGGCCAGCATGCTGCTGGGCCTTCTCTATTCGCTGCTGCTGGCAGTGGCGGCCATCAATTTCAAGGCAGACCAGACCCTGGTGGGCACCGCCATGAACCTGCTGGGCACCGCGGCGGCCACCGTATTCGTCAAGGCTATGAACACCGCCGAGAGCGTGGACAACGTCTCCTCCACCATCCAGTATATCGAGCCCAAGAAGGCCTTTTTGGTGAACATCGGCTCCTTCGAGTTCAACTGGTTCATGCTGATGGCCGCGGCGGCGCTGGTCATCGCCTATGTGACGCTGTACAAGACCCGGTTCGGCCTGCGGCTCATGGCCTGCGGCGAGCATCCCCAGGCCGCGGACAGCGTGGGCATCAACGTCTACAAGATGCGCTATGCCGGCGTCATGATCTCCGGCGTATTGGGCGGCCTGGGCGGCATCGTGTATATCACCGCCGGCGTCAGCGAGTGGAAGTTTGAAAACGGCGTGGCGGGCTTCGGCTTCCTGGCCCTGGCCGTTATGATCTTCGGCCAGTGGAAGCCCACCCGCATCGCCCTGGCGGCCATCCTGTTCGGCTTCTTCCGGGCCCTGGGCAATGTGTACTCCGGCTTTGACGTGCTGCAGGCGCTGAACCTGCCCAGCTCCGTGTACAACATGCTGCCCTATATCATCTCCCTGGTGGTCCTGGCGTTTACCTCCCAGAAGTCCCGGGCACCCAAGGCAGAGGGCATCCCCTACGATAAGGGTCAAAGATGATACAAATTGTAGAATTTTAGCAAAACAATACCCTCCGTTGTCGGATTTCGGCAGCGGAGGGTATTGTTATCCCAGCACATACCCGGCCAACAGCCAGCCCAGCAGCCCCGAGAGCAGGCCGTGGACGGCCTTGCCCGCCGCGGCGCGGCCCATGGGAAGTCCGCTCTTTTCCACCACGGCCGCCGTCTGACACAGCACGGACAGACCGCCCCAGCCTGCCATGGCGGCGGCCAGGGCAAACCCCATGCGGTCCGGCGTCAGCAGCGGCGTCAGGGAGAAGAGCTCCGTGATGCCCACGGCCGCCGTGCCGGCCAGACCGTCCAGGGAGAGCAGCGGCCGGGAGAGCACATAGAAGAACACCACAAACGCGCAGACGGACAAAATGGCGCCCAGCCCCTCCCGGACGGACTGCACCAGGGCGGAGGAAAAGGAGATATTCTGTGAAGTGGATTCCCTTTTCCTATACTGGTGTCCAAAAGAAACGCCGTGTCCCCGGAAGAGAAGACCCGTCAAAAGGGCACAGAGCACGTGGATGAGCCAAAGCCACACGCCGGTCCGCACGGAGCCGAACACGCCCACGCCCAAAACGCTGATGAGAAAGACCGGGTTGGAGTTGTTGGCAAAGCAGAGGAGCCGCTCCGCCTCCTCCCGGCTGAGAGAACCGGCGGTGTAAAGCTCCGCCGCCGTCCGGGCCCCCACCGGGTAGCCGCCCGCAAGACCCAGCACCAGTGCCGCGCCCCCCGCACCGCCCACCCGAAAAAGCGGCTCCATCAGCCCCGCCAGCCAGGGGGCGAGGGCCTCACCGAAGCCCAGCCTCAAAAGAAGCGTGGACACCACCAGAAACGGGAAGAGCGCCGGGATCACGGACGCGGCGCAAAGCTCCAGCGCGTCCAGCGCGGCGGCGCGGACGGACTGCGCATCCATCAAAAACCAGATCAAAACGCCCAGGACCAGAAGGCACAGCGCCTGCCGCCGGATCTTCATACACATCACCCATGGATACTTATGCCGGAGAGAGAAGATCCATGCAAGGCAAGTGGGACGGGCATGGCGCATAGGGTTGGATGTGAGGTGAAGGAATATGGAACGGAACCGGAAAGAGCGCGGCAGTGTGCTGGGGAGCGTGGCGGAACTCTTTGACCTGCCGGCGG
>CABQCB010000172.1 GCA_902462475.1 uncultured Oscillibacter sp.
CTGTTTCGCTTAAAATTTTCTTGCATCACCTACTTGACTTCATACCATTGGACTTCCAAAAATTTACGCCGCTCTGTGTCCCCAAAGACAAAGAGCGGCGTATGTAAAAGCCGGTTGTTTCAGCCGTGAGCCATCAGCTTCAACAGCAGGTCGTTCACCGGCCCAGCGTCCCGGCCCTGGGCGGTCAGCTTGTTCCGCCAGTTCATCAGGTACATCCGCACAAGGCGGCGCTCCGCGTCCGTCAGTTCCAGATACACTTTCTTTTCCCGTTTGAACATTTGAAACAACTCCCTTCTCTCTGCCCATATCGTACAGGAAAGGGCAAATGGATTCAAATGTGCGAATGGGTATGTAAGCGGCCCGCACAGCGGGCCGCGGGGGATGCGCTTAATAACCCGTCCGGGGCAGGGGCTTGGAGGGGGCGTAGACCTTCGTCACCCACCGGGAGGTAGCCATGATCCACTGACCGTCATAGACGCCGCCCACATCCGCCTGATTGACGAATTGGCTGCCGCCTTTGACCCAGGACACCACGGAGCAGTCGATCATGGGCGTTTCCACCTGCCGGAAGTTGGAGGGCACGACGCCAAACACGAACATCACCTCTGTGACATACTCGTTGGACCCCAGCCGCAGGGCCACAGGCGAGGCGTCCAGCACATAGTTCTGCTGCGTGTTCAGGCTGTCCGCCAGCACACGGTACTCGCTCCCGCTGAGATTGGTCTTGTAGACGATCTTATAGCTTCCAGCAGCATTGTAGGTGCCGGTGGTGATCTTCGCCAGCCGCACCGCCTCCACGGGCAGGGTATCGCGCCAGTAGAACGATGTGAGAGAAGTCGTGGAGTTGTTGGCGATGCCGGAGAAGGTGTAGCGGATATTCTGGCCGGGCATGACCTCGGCATAGCCGGTTTTCTGGATGGCTACATTGGTATAGAGGCTCTTGTTGGTCATGGCCGCCTTGACGATCTGGCCCTCATGCTCGATCTCCACCTCAATGGGCGTTTTGTCCAAAGCATAGAAGTCCGCCGCCTGGGACTCCACGATTTTGTACCGGCCCAAAGGCAAGGGCTTAGATACGGCCACACCGTTTTTATCGGTGCGGATGGTGTCCACAAGGTTCCCGGTGCGGGCATGGTAGACTTCAAATACGGTGCCGGGGATGGGGGTGCCGGCAGGCCAGCCGTTCATGGAGTTATAATCGGCGCTGGTCTTAGTCACCTGGATTTGGCCGGTGACGGCGGTATTCTCCCAGGTGATGGTGGTGCAGCCGCCGTACTTCACATAGACGGTCTTGGGCTGGGTGTCCAAAAGGTAGCCCTCCGCGCACTCGATCTCCTGGAGGGTGTACCGGCCATCCTCCAACTCGTGGTCAATATAGACATAGCCCTCGTTGTCGCTCTCATAGGTGCCAATGGGGTTGCCCCTGGCGTCGGACAAGAGGAATTTCACGCCGTAGATACCCTTGCCGGTCACGCTGTCGATTTTGTGAATGAGGGCGCTCCCGGTCTGCCGGTTGGTGATTTCCAAAGTGGCGGTCTGGCCGTCCTTTATCTCAATCTGGTGGGGCGTATCGTCCAGACGGTAGCCCTCGGCGGCCTTCAGCTCCACCACCTGATACCAGCCCTTTTCCGCTTCGGGCAGGCGGATGACGCCGCTCTTGTCAGTGGTGTAGGTGCCGATGATCTCTCCATTCAGCTTGCGGACCTCGAACTGGACGCCGCTAATGCGCTCCCCGGTTTCCTCGTCCTTTTTTATGATGGTGAGGCCGCCGCTCGGTGTGTTGTAGAAGCGGAGGGTTTGGACCTCGCCGGCTTTGATCTGGATGGACTTGGGCGTGGTGTCCAGGACATAGCCCTCCACCGTCTTGACCTCCCGTGCGGTGATGGTGGTGCCAGGGGTCAGGTCATTGATGACAATGCGGCCATTTTCGTCGGTGATAAACTCGCCGTTGGAATTACCAACCACTGAACCGCTGCTGTCAGTGACAAGGAATGTGACGCCTTTCAACGGGGTCGTGGTGCCCTCAATATACTTCTCAATGACCAGGGTGGTGCTGGGGGTGTTGGTACAATGGAGCGTCTGGGTGTCGTTAGGGTTCACCACCACGGTCTGAGTCCGTGTGGCCTCATCAATGGTATAGCCCGGAATGGTGGCCGTTTCCGTCACCACCAGCGTCCCCACCACGCCATTGATGGTGATTTTGCCGTCCTTGTCAGTGAAGTACAGGCCGTTGCTGCTGATCTGCCCGTTTTCATCCGGTACAAACTCCCCTGTGGAAGTAGTCACTTTGAAAGTGACGCCCTCCAGCGGCTCGCCGGTGAGGGAGTCCCGCTTGTCGATGACCAGCGTTCCGGCCTTGGAGTTTTTCACAATGACGGTCTGGGTGTCGCCGCCCTCCCCGATGACCACATTGGTGGAGGGTGTATCAATGACATACCCGCCATCCGGGGCCTTGATCTCCGTCAGCACATACGCGCCGGGGGCCAGGTTGGTGATCTTGATCTCGCCCTGGGCGTCCGTGGTAAAGATGCCGTTCTGGGTGAGGGTGCTGTCACCAATCACGCCGTCCAGCCCTACCTCACAGCCCGCCGCTGTCGTTACCCGGAACTCCGCGCCGGGAAGGGGCTGGCCGGTGGCGCTGTCCCGCTTCTGGATAATGAGAGCGCCCTTTGGCTGATTCTTAAAGGTGAGGGAAACGGTGCGGCCCTCCTTGATCTGGACGGTCTGGCTCTGGGTGTCCAGGATGAAACCGTCCGGGGCGCGAGTTTCCGTCACCACCACGCTCTTGCCGGGTTTCAGACCGGGGATGCGGATCTCGCCGTTCTCGTCGGTGCGGTAGACGCCGTTGCTGTCCCCAATCAGGGTCCCATCGGCATACATGACCTTGAACTCGGCGTTGGGCAGGGTCACGCTGGGGTTGGTGGCGCAGACCTTGCGGATCAGCAGGATGCCGTCCGGCGCGTTGTCAAAACGGACGGTGACAACGCTCTGCTCCCCGCTGTCCGCCAAATATACCGTTTCAGATGCGTTGATAATGGAATACCCGTCCGCAGGGTCTACTTCCTCCACGATATAGGCCCCGCTTTTCAGCCCGGTCCAAATGGCGGTGCCGTTTTTCCCGGTCACTTTCTGACCGATGGTGGTGCCGCCCGTGCCGCTGACCCCACCCAGATACTTCAGTTGGAAGGTACAGCCGGGTAGGGCCTCGTGGGTCACGCTGTCGTACTTCTCCACCACAATCGCGTTGAGCGGTTCGTTCTGGAATGTGACGGTCTTGCTCTCGCCTCCATGGAGGATGATGGTCTGCGTGGTCGGCTCTTTCATTTGGAAGCCGGGAGCCGGTTCCACTTCTGTAATGGTAAACTCGCCCGGATAGAGCCGCTTTCCCTGCTCATGGAGCTTGATTTCGCCGTTGGCGTCTGTCAGAATTTTTCCGTAGTCGATGGTGGCGGGCGCGTCCGACGCCTCGCCGTTGCTGGTATAGGTCACATGAAAACGCGCCCCCTCCACGGGAGCGCCGGCTACGCTGTCCTCCTTATAGATAGTCAGTTCCGGAGCCTTGTGGTTCTCAAATACCAGCCGCTTTTCATCCCCGGCGTTCAGGCTGACCGTCTGCTCCCGGTCCGCGTCCTTGTCCGGCAAATAGTAGGGGGCCGGAACGGACTGTTCGATCACCTTATAACTGCCGGGGGCCACCCGCAGGGACACCGTACCGTCCTCGCCGGTGGTCACATCGTTTCGATAGTCGCTGTCAATACCTTCAATAGTAAAGGTGGTGCCGGGGATGGGGGTGGTGGAGTCGGCGGCGTCCACCTTGGCGATGGTCAAAAGAGGCTGTTTCAGGTTATCAAAAATCAGTTCCCGTTCCTCGCCGGGGCCGAGGTAGACGGTCTGGATGGGTTCATCCCCCACCACATAAGGGTCGGGAACGGATTTCTCCGTCAACTCATAGCTGTCCACAGGGATATGAGAGAGGGTGGCCCTGCCATCCTCTCCGGTGGTCACATCGGTATGGTAGCCGGAATGGATGCCCTTGACTTCAAAGACCGTACCGGGAATGACCTCTTTGGTCTGCTCATCCCGCTTGAGAATGGAAAGGCTGGGCAGCTTCTTGTCTGCCGCCTCCACGGTGATGGTGCCGCCTCCCTCCACAGTGGCCTGATCCACATGGACAATGACCGGATC
>CABQCB010000173.1 GCA_902462475.1 uncultured Oscillibacter sp.
CAGCGGGACCGGCTGCCCGCTGTCTATGTGGGAGATCGCCTTGCCGCCGTTTGGGGGCTGGGTGTGGACCTTCGTTTTCTGCCGGAGGGGGACGGCCCCTGTCGGTTCATTCAAATCATGAAAGATACAGAGGAGAAAACTTATGAGAAGTGAGATGGAACAGGACATTTTGAAGGTGCTGGTGACGGAGGAGCAGCTTCGTGCGCGCATCGCGGAGATGGGAGAGATCCTCTATGACCGCTTCCACGACAAAAAGCCGCTGTTTCTCAGCGTGCTGAAGGGCTCTTTCGTGTTCATGGCGGACCTGGTGCGGGCCTGCCAGGTCAAGAGCGATGTGGAGTTCATCGCCGTCAGCTCCTACCAGAACGCCACCACGTCCTCCGGCCGGGTGCAGATCACCCACGATCTCCAGCAGGACATCACCGGGCGGCACCTGATCATTGTGGAGGACATTCTGGACTCCGGCAACACCCTGGCGTTTTTGAAGGAGTACTTCCTCACCAAGGGCGCCGCGTCCATCACCATCGTCACGCTGCTGGATAAGCCCGCCCGGCGGGCCAAGGCCATCACGGCGGACCTGGCCGGCTTTGTGGTGCCCGACGAGTTCGTGGTGGGCTACGGCTTGGACTATGCCCAGCAATACCGCAACGTGCCCTATATCGGCGTTTTGAAGCCGGAGGTCTATACCCAGCAGTGAGCGTCCGGCAGCGCCGGCGCGCGGGGGCGCCTGTGGACGCAGCCCGCTTGTAAGGAGGAATCGGTTTCGTGACAAAACAGAACAGAGCGTCGGGCTTCAGCTTTGTCTTTTTGGTCCTGGTGATCGTGGTGTGCCTGAGCTGGCTTTGGCAGGCGGACACCCGGGGGACCCAGCTGAACTATGCCCAGGTCTACCAGCTGTTCCAGCAGGAGCGGGTGGAGTCCTTTACCATCGATGCCAACAACACCCTCACCATGAACCTGACGGAGGAGCTGAACGGCTCCAAGACCGTGCGCTACCGGCTCCACGACTTCCAGCTTTTTTACGACCAGCTGGATGACCTGGTGAAGGAGCAGAGCGCCAAGGGGATCATCAAAAGCTACGACTATCCCCCGCCGGAGACCACCAACTGGCTGGAGGTGCTGCTGCCGTGGCTTCTGACAGCGGTGGTGCTGGCTCTCATGTGGTACTTCATGATCGCCCGTACCCAGGGCGGCATGGGCCCGGACCGGATGGCCAAGTTCGGCGCGGCCCGTACCCGGATGCTGACGGACAAGGACAAGAAGGTCACCTTTGAGGATGTGGCCGGCGCCGACGAGGAAAAGGAAGAGCTCCAGGAGATCGTGGAGTTTTTGAAGGACCCGAAGAAGTATATCGCCCTGGGCGCCCGCATCCCCAAGGGCGTGCTGCTGGTGGGCCCTCCGGGCACCGGTAAGACGCTGCTTGCCAAGGCGGTGGCCGGTGAGGCGGGCGTGGGCTTTTTGTCCATCTCCGGCTCCGACTTCGTGGAGCTGTATGTGGGCGTGGGCGCCAGCCGCGTGCGGGACCTCTTTGACCAGGCCAAGAAAAACTCCCCTGCCATCGTCTTTATTGACGAGATCGACGCCGTGGGCCGTCAGCGGGGCACGGGCCTGGGCGGCGGACACGACGAGCGGGAGCAGACCCTCAACCAGCTGCTGGTGGAGATGGACGGCTTTGCGGCCAACGAAGGCGTGGTGGTCCTGGCGGCCACCAACCGGGCCGACGTGCTGGACCCGGCGCTGCTGCGTCCCGGCCGGTTCGACCGGCAGGTGTATGTCGGCTTGCCGGACATCCGGGGCCGGGAGGAGATCCTCCGGGTGCACGTGCGGGGCAAGCCCCTTTCCGAGGACGTGGACCTCAGGCGTCTTGCCCAGGGAACCCCGGGCTTCACCGGCGCGGATCTGGAGAACCTGGTGAACGAGGGCGCGCTGCTGGCCGCCCGGAAGGGCCATCCCTATATCTCCATGGCAGATCTCAAGGAGGCGGAGATCAAGGTCATTGCCGGCCCGGAGAAGCGCAGCCGGGTCATCCCGCCCCACGAGCGGGAGCTGACCGCCTATCACGAGGCGGGCCACGCGGTGGTCATGCACGCGCTGCCGGACCACGACCCTGTCAACCAGATCACCATCGTCCCCCGGGGCCAGGCCGGCGGCATGACCATTTCGCTTCCGGAGGAGGACCGTTCCTACCTTTCCAAGCGGTATATGGAGGACCAGATCGTGGCGCTTTTGGGCGGCCGGGTGGCGGAGAAGCTGTGCCTGGGCGATATCTCCACCGGCGCCAGCAACGACATCCAGCGGGCCAGCCAGATCGCCCGGAAGATGGTGGCCAGCTACGGCATGAGCGAGAAGCTGGGCACGGTGTCCTTTGAGTCCGGCCACGATGAGGTGTTCATCGGCCGCACCATGACCCAGGGCCGCAGCTATTCCGAAGCGGTGGCCGCCCAGATCGACCGGGAGGTCCAGCGGGTGGTGGGCAATGCCTATGACCGCTGCGAGGAGATCCTCAAGGAGCAGCGCCAGGCGCTGGATACCGTGGCCCAGTACCTTCTGGAGCATGAGACCATGGAGCGCGCAGAATTTTTGGCCGTGTTCGGCGAAAAGGAAGAAAAAGAGCTTCCTCTGTAAGCAACAAAAAAAGAACCGCTTTCGCGGTTCTTTTTTTGTTGCCCTGACGGCTTGGGCGAGGCGCTATCCCAGCACCACGCCCGCCATCAAAAAGAGAATGGTCAGCGCCGCAAAGACGGCGATGAGCTTCCAGGAGAACTTGAGCCAGCGGTCATAGGGCACATGGCCCAGGGCCAGGGCGCCCATGACCACGGCGGCGGTGGGGGTGATGAGGTTCACCAGTCCCGACGCGGACTGGAATGCCGTCACCACCAACGCGCCGCTGACCCCCGCGAACTTGGCCAGGGGCGCCAGAATGGGCACCGACAGCGTGGCAAGGCCCGACGAGGACGGGATCAGCACCGACAGGGGCAGATACAGGACATACACCAGCAGCACGAACTGGATAGGGCCTGCCCCGGAGAGGGCGGCCTCGCCCCAGTGGAGGATGGTGTCGGTGATCTTACCGTCGTTCATGAGCACGGTGATGCCCCGGCTGATGCCGATGATGAGGGCCACGCCCAGAAGGTCGGCGCAGCCGGCCACGAAGGTGTCCACCAGTTCTTCTTCGCCCATGCGGTCCATGAGGCCCACCACAATGCCGCCCACCAAAAACAGGGCGCTGAGCTCCGGGAACCACCAGCCCAGGGTGGGCAGAGGGAGGCCCATCTCGTCAAAGGGGATGACGGCGTAGGTCATAATGAGGAAAATGAGGGCGAACACCGCCATGATGGCCTTGCGGCGGGAGGTGAAGGGGACGGACTGCTCCATGCTCACCTGGAGCTTGCCCGCGCCCACGCCCACCACGGAGCGGGAGGGATTTTTCTTTACCCGGGCGGCGTAGGCGGACACATACCAGATGGCGGCGCCCTCAAACACCACCCACTGGACGGCCCGCAGCAAAATGCCGTCGCCCAGGGACACGCCGGCAAAGCCTGCGGCGATGCCGGTGGCAAAGGGATTCACCGTGGAGCTGATGACGCCGGCGCCGGCGCCCAGCATGATGACGGCGATGCCTACCACCGCGTCGTAGCCCGCCGCCAGGAATACCGGGATCAGCAGGGGGTAGAAGGCCATGGTCTCCTCCCACATGCCGTAGGTGGTGCCGCCCAGGCCGAAAAACACCATCAAAATGGGGATGAGCCACTGCTCCCGGCCGCCCAGGCGGCGGATGACGCTGCCCACGCCCGCGTCTACGGCGCCGGTTTTCATGACCACGCTCAAAAAGCCGCCCACCATCAAAATGAACACGCATACGTCCACCGCCTCGTAAAAGCCGGAGAACGCGGCCTTTGCCACGGCGCCCGGTCCCTGGGGGGACGCGGGGGCGGGACGGTACGTGCCCGCCTGGGGCACGCCGTCCACATACTCATAGGTGCCGGCGGGGATGAGCCAGGTGGAAACTGCCACCGCGATGATGAGCAGAAACAAGATGGTGTAGGCCGTGGGCATGCGGAATTTTTTTTGACGCAAGATATCTACCTCGCTTCTGTTTGACGCCGCGGCGTCAAAATCGTTTTAATCATTTTTGACGGCGACATGGGCGCCTGCAAAAATACTTCT
>CABQCB010000174.1 GCA_902462475.1 uncultured Oscillibacter sp.
GTCTCCCGATCTGCAGAGTACACCGTCGCTGAGTGGCTGCGGGTCTGGTTCGAGCTGTACGCCAAGCCCAATATCCGGCCATCCACGGCTGGCTACTACCGGCGAGCCATGGAGGAGTACACCATCCCCCGGATTGGAGCCACCAAGCTCAACAAGCTTACCAGCCGTGAGATCCAGAAGCTGTACAAAGACCTGCTGGAAAATGGGCGGCTACGGAAAAAGCAGAGAAAGAAACACCCCGGTCTCAGCGGGTCCACGGTGCGAGGCGTCCACACCATACTCCACAGCGCCCTGGACCGGGCGGTAAAGGAACGCCAGCTTATCCGCAATCCCGCCGACAACTGCGTGGTGCCCAAGGTACAGCATCAGGAGATGAAGACGCTGCAGCCCGAAGACCTGAAAGCCTACCTGGATGCAGCAGAGCGGCGGAATGCCCTGGCAATGTTCTATCTGGAGTTGGTCAGCGGAATCCGAAAGGGCGAACTGGTAGCCCTGCAATGGGCGGACCTGGACGTGGAGCAGCGAACCATCTCCGTCAGCAAACAGGCCACCAAGGACGCAGATAACAATCTCATCGTGGCAAGGCCAAAGACTGAGAATTTCATCCGGCAGATCTCCATCCCCCAGGAGGCAGTAGAGCTACTCGTGAAAGAACACGCCAAGCATCCGGGCAACCCCTGGCTCTTCCCATCCTCCCACACCGGGGGAATGTACCACCCGGACTCGGTGGCCACCCTCCACCAGCGAATCCTCAAGGACGCCGGACTGGAGCACCTTCGGTTCCACGATCTCCGGCACACCTTCGCCACCCTGGCCCTTCAAAACGGCGTGGATATCAAGACCGTTTCCGCCATGCTGGGCCACTATGACGCCGGATTCACCCTGCGGACCTACACCCACACCACCCGACAGAAGCAGGACGCGGCAGCGCAAACCATGGGAAATCTCATGGCACAGGTAAGATAACACCCCACCACCTAAATAGAACAGCGCACCGGTTGGGAAGCCAAACTTCCCCGCCGGTGCGCTGCGTTTTTTGCGCGGTGTGGGTCACGGTGTGGGTCAAAATTTTCCGCCGTCTTAAAGTCAGAACTTTTTACATAGCAAAACGCCCCGAAAACAATGGTTTTCGGGGCGTTTCGTGGAGCTAGTGGGGTGACTCGAACACCTGACCTGCTGATTACGAATCAGCTGCTCTACCGACTGAGCTACACTAGCATACTCTATGAAAAAGTTCTGGCTGCAAACCTGAACAACGGGTATGATACCACAATTTTTCCGCAGCGTCAACAGGAATTTGTGCGATCTCCTCCCATCCATACAGCCCGTTCGCATATTACACTTTGTATTTTTGCAGGAATACTTGCATTTTCCTATCCGGCATTTTTTGTTTTTTCAACGAGTTTCGACAGGTTTTTCCTGTCAACGTCAAAAAACAGCAAAATTTTGCTTGATATATTTTTACAAAAATTATACCCTTTCCCAAAATTTCTACGGTTTTTTTCAAGGTGCGCAGACGCATATGGTCTACGTAATTTTTCGCAAAGAGATTCTTTACCAAAAGTTATTCACATTTTCCACATGGTTTTCCACATTCGCACAACCATTGATATATCAAGGTTTGGAAGAATATTGTATTTTTTTGGAATTCCCCGTGATGAAAGTTTCCCACATTTGCATCACGGGATTTCATTTTACATAATATCTTTCTCCTCCGCACTTTCTCTGTTTGTTTTCTTTTTTCCCTCTGGACACATGCTTTTTTGCAAATGTTTTTTAAGCCACTTTCAAAAAAAGCAAGTTTTCTTCCTTTACATTCATTTTCTGAACGCCAAAATATACAAAAAGGGCGGCTGTTTCCAGCCGTCCTTTTCCTTCTATTCGCTGATATCCCGCGTGGCATAGGCATTGAGGTCCATGCCCGCCGTGTGGCCCGCCAGGAACTCATAATACCCCTGGGCGCCGATCATGGCGCCGTTATCGCCGCAAAGCCGCAGAGGCGGCAGGTACAGCTTCAGGCCCCGCTGGGCACACGCGCGCTCCAGGTCCGCCCGGATCACGGAGTTGGCCGCCACGCCGCCCGCCGCGGCAATGATCTTGTGCCCGGTGCGCTCCGCTGCCAGCATGACCCGGGGCACCAGCTCATCGCTGACTGCCTGGGCAAAGTCCCGGGCCAGGGCCGCCCGGTCCAATTCCTCGCCCACCTGCTGGGCATGGTGTGCCAGATTCACCACCGCCGTCTTCAGGCCGGAAAAGCTCATGTCCAGCTCTGCCCCGTCCACATGCGCATGGGGCAGCTGATACACGCCGCCTTTCGACCCCTGGGCCAGCTTATCCATGGGGGCACCGCCGGGATAGGGCAGTCCCAGCACCCGGGCCGCCTTGTCGAAGCACTCGCCGGCAGCGTCATCCCGGGTGGAGCCCAGGATCTCCAGATCCGTGTAGTCCCGCACATCCACGATCAGCGTGTTGCCGCCGGAGATGGCCAGGGCCAGAAACGGCGGTTCCAGCTCCGGGAAGGCCAGGTAATTGGCCGCGATGTGGCCACGGATATGGTGCACCGGGATCAGGGGCACTCCCAGGGCGTAGGCCACGGACTTTGCAAAGCTCACGCCCACCAGCACCGCACCGATGAGGCCCGGCGCGTAGGTCACTGCCACCGCGTCGATGTCGGCCCGTGTACAGCCCGCCTGGTCCAGCGCCTGCTCCGTCAGGGCGGCGATGGCCTCCACATGCTTGCGGGAGGCGATCTCCGGCACCACGCCGCCATAGAGGGCGTGGAGGTCCGCCTGGGAGGCGATGGCGTCCGAGAGGATCTTCCGCCCGTCCTCCACCACTGCCACGGCCGTCTCATCACAGGAGGACTCAAATGCCAAAATCTTCATGCTTCCACTCTCCTCTCACTCATCCCAGGGCACTGCCTGCACGGGCGGCGCCTCCGGGTCCCGGGGGATCTGCACATAGCGGGCATACTTTTCCGGGGAGAACCGGTTTTGATAGATAAAACGGTGTTCGTCCATGAGCACCGCATCCGGGATCTCCCGGTCCGCCCAGTAGAGCGTCTTATAGTGGGCACCGAACATGTCCGTATCATAGCCTGCCGTGCGGGCGTGATTCCGGGCGTAGAAGCCCAGGCGCCGCCGGGCCATCTCCGGGTCCGGCGCATGGACGGGAGCCTCGCTCTCCCCCAAGATCACATTGCCCGCTTCCCGCTCCAGCATCTTCTCCAAGATCAGGGCACCGGTGCCGCTGTTGCGGCGGCGGGGGCTGACGCAAAGATAATCCAGCAGCATCCAGCCAGGATGTCCCAGCCACAAAAAGCACTCGCCCACGATCTCGTCCCCGTCAAAAAGGCACCAAGGCCTATACCAGCCGTCCCGCCACATCTCGCCGATGGCCCGCAGGGGCTTGAGCTCCGCCGGCGGGAACGAGGGGATCAAATCATTGTGATAGACCGTCTCCACCTGCTCCCAGGTGGGCATCCGCAGCTCCATTGGTATCAAACTCCTTTGTCATGATCACCGCATCCTCCCGGGGATGCTCGTAATAGTTTTTCCGCCGTCCCACGTCCCGGAAGCCAAGGCCCTCGTAAAGGGCCATGGCGGGGGCGTTGGAAGCACGCACCTCCAGGGTCAAAAACGCCAGCTGGTGCGCCTTGGCAAAGTCCAGGAACACCCGCAGCAGCTTGCCTGCCACGCCCCGGCGCCGGTACTCCGGCCGCACGGCCACATTGGTGATGTAGCCCTCGTCCAAAATCACCTGCACGCCGGCGTAGCCCACCACATGGTCCTGGCCGTCCAGGGCCACCAGCATGGCCGAGCAGTCGTTTTCCAGCTCCTCGGAGAGCATGTTTCTGGACCAGGGCGTGGAAAAGCACACCCGCTCCAGCTCCGCCACCTCGTCCAGGTGGTCGCCGTTCATGGGAACGATCCGCACATTCAAGGATGTATCCATCCGTAAGCTCCTCTCTTTCTCTTGGGCTTCAGCCCTTGGCCTCCAGCCAGTTTTTGCCCCAGTGGGCCTCGGCCGTCAGCGGCACCGACAGCTCGGCCACGTGCTCCATCTCCTCTTCCAGCAGCGCCGCCACCGCCTGCGCATCCGCCTCCGGGCACTCCACGATCAGCTCGTCGTGG
>CABQCB010000175.1 GCA_902462475.1 uncultured Oscillibacter sp.
ACAAGATCTCCGTGGTGGGCATCGAGGTGCCCAACAAGCAGGTGACGCCGGTGCTCATCCGGGACGTGATCGAGTCCCGGGCCTTTACGGAGCACAAGTCCAAGGTGGCTTTTGCCCTGGGCAAGGACATCGGCGGACGGTGCATTGTGGGCGACATCGAAAAGCTGCCCCATGTGCTGATCGCCGGTACCACCGGCTCCGGTAAGTCCGTGTGCACCAACTCCCTCATCGTGAGCCTTCTCTATAAGTCCACGCCGGATCAGGTGCGCTTTATTATGGTGGACCCGAAAATGGTGGAGCTGGCGCCCTATAACGGCATTCCCCATCTGCTCATCCCCGTGGTGACAGACCCCAAGAAGGCCGCGGGTGCATTGCAGTGGGCCGTGTTCGAAATGATGAAGCGGTACAAGACCTTCTCCGAGCGGGGCGTGAAGAAGCTGGAGGAGTATAACCGCCTGGCCTGCACCAGCGACGAGCTGGAGACGCTGCCCAGCGTGGTGGTGGTCATCGACGAGCTGGCGGATCTGATGCTGGTGGCCGCCAAGGAGGTGGAGGAGTCCATCTGCCGGGTGGCCCAGATGGGCCGTGCCGCCGGTGTGCATCTGGTCATCGCCACCCAGCGTCCCTCCGCCGACGTGATCACCGGCCTCATGAAGGCCAACATCCCCAGCCGCATCGCCTTTGCTGTGGCGTCCTCTCTGGAATCCCGCATCATTCTGGACAACACTGGCGCGGAAAAGCTGGTGGGCCGGGGCGATATGCTCTACGCGCCTCTGGGTGCCGGAAAGCCCACCCGGGTGCAGGGGTGCTTCATCTCTCCGGAGGAGATCGAGCGGGTGGTGGCCTTCGTCAAGCAAAGTGGCGAGGCCCATTACTCCGACGAGGTCATGGCCAAGATCGAGGAGTCCGTCCAGGAAAAGGAGAAGGGCGGCGCCAAGGGTGCGGCGGCAGAGCCCTCCGACGACGAGGGCGACGAGCTGCTGCCCGCCGCCGTGGACGTGGTGCTGGAGACGGGGCAGGCCTCCGTTTCCATGCTGCAGCGGCGGCTGAAGCTGGGCTACTCCCGCGCCGCCCGTCTGGTGGACCAGATGGAGGAGCGGGGGATCGTGGGCCCGTTTGAGGGTTCCAAGCCCCGCCAGCTGCTCATTACCCGGGAAAAGTGGCAGGAGATGCAGATGGGCTCCGCGCCGGAGGCCCAAGCGCCTGCCGACGGGGAAGATTGAGCTTTTTCTCGCTTCCTTCTTGACAAACGCCGCCAAAGACGTATAATGGTGAACGTATAAAAGCGATGACAAAGCCAGCTTCGTGAAACCGGCTCTCAGCGAGAGGGAACGGGTGAAAGCCCTCAGCCAACGCCGCGAAGCACGCCACTTTGGAGCGGTCCGCGAAGAGCGGAACGGTTCATCTCCGTTATCAGATGACATGAGATGCCCTTTTTCAAGGGGCAGATCAGGGTGGTACCGTGGAAGTATCTTTCGCCCCTGACGTCAGTCAGGGGCGTTTTTTTATTCCCACCGGCGGCGTACCTGTCAGCGCCGCCGTCCATGCGTCCAGGGCATCGCGAAACAAAATCAGGGAGGCATTATCATGAAATTTTCCAGTAAGATCCAGCGCTGCGAGCTCTCGCCCGTACGTAAGTTTTACCCCTATGAAGTAGCGGCGGTGGAAAAGGGACTGACCGTCCACCACCTGAACATCGGCCAGCCGGACATCGAGACCCCCAGGGAGTTCTTCGACGCCGTGGCCCACTTCAGCGACAGCGTCCTGGCCTATGCGCCCGCCCCCGGTGAAAACTGCTTCCTGGAGGCCACCCAGCGCTACTACGAGAGCCTGGGCTTCCACATCACCTGCGACGACATCCTGGCCACCTACGGCGGCAGCGAGGCGCTGCAGATCGTCCTCTCCTGCATCCTGGAGGAGGGGGACGAGGTGCTGGTGCCCGAGCCCTTCTATCCCAACTACACTACCTTCGTCAACATCACCGGCGGCAAGATCATGCCTATCCCCACCTCCCCGGAGGAGGGCTACCGGTTCGCCAAGCGGGAGCTCATCGAGCCCCGGATCACCGAGCGCACCCGGGCCATCCTCATGACCAACCCCGGCAACCCCACCGGCGTGGTGCTCAGCCGGGAGGAGATGCGGCTCATGGCCGACATCGCCAAGGAACATGACCTGTTCCTCATCAGCGACGAGGTGTACCGCGAGATCATCTACACCGGCGAGAAGGTCAGCTCCATGCTGGAGATGGAGGACGCTGCCGAGAACGTGGTGGTCATCGACTCCGTGTCCAAGCGCTTCTCCGCCACCGGCGCCCGGGTGGGCGCCCTCATCTCCCGCAACCGGGAGCTGATGGACCAGGCCATGAAGCTCTGCCAGGGCCGTCTTTGCACCGCCACGCTGGACCAGGTGGGCGCCGCCGCTATGTATGACCGGCTCAAGCCCGAGTACTACACCGACGTGCGGGAGGAGTACCGCCGCCGCAAGGATGCCGTGGTGGCTGCCCTTTCCAAGATTCCCGGCGTGGAGTTCCGCAGCCCCGAGGGTGCTTTCTACCTGATGGTGACGCTGCCGGTGGACGACGCGGAAAAGCTGCAGTACTTCCTGCTGGAGGAGTTCCAGGATAACGGCGAGACCGTCATGGTCACGCCCGCCGAGGGCTTCTACACCGATCCGGCTCTGGGCCGCAACAAGGTGCGCATCGCCTATGTGACCAACCCCGAGGATGTGACCCGCGCCATCGAGCTGCTGGGTCTGGGCATCCGGGCCTACAACGAAAAGCAGGGCCGCTGAGATGATCCGCCATATCGTCATGTGGAAATTCCGCCCCGGCACGGAGGCGGAGCAGGAGCGATTCCTGGAGGGCCTGCGGGGCTTGCAGGGGGTGATCCCCCAGCTGAGAGCATCCCAGGTGGCCCGGAGCGTGGGAGCTGACAACTACGACGCCGTCCTGGTCAGCGAGTTTGATTCGCTGGAGGATCTGGAGACCTACAAGCAGGACCCCCGTCATGTGGCGGTATCCGCGCTGTGCAAATCCATCCGGACCGACCGGGTGGCCGTGGATTACGAGATTTGAAGGGAACGCGCATTTCCGGCGCCCCGGCCCCATGGGGCCGGGGCGCTTTCCTCTTATACACCGGCAGGAGAGGCAAATGCGTGCGGGCGGAGAGCGCCCGGGAAAGGAAGTAAGACCATGCTGGCTTATACGTATGTGGAAAAAGGAAAGTTTGCTCTGGTGGAAAAGCCCCGTCCCCGTCTGCTGGAGGCGGGCGACGCGCTGGTGCGGGTGACGCTGGCCAGTATCTGCACCAGTGACCTGCACATCCTGCACGGCTCCGTGCCCCGGGCGGTGCCCGGTATCACCGTGGGCCATGAGATGGTGGGCATCGTGGAGGAAGTGGGCGCTGCTGTAAAGAACGTCCGGCCCGGCGACCGGGTGGCCGTCAATGTGGAGACGTTCTGCGGGGAATGCTTTTTCTGCCGCAACGGCTGGGTGAATAACTGCACCGATCCCAACGGCGGCTGGGCTCTGGGCTGCCGCATCGACGGCGGTCAGGCGGAGTACGTGCGGGTGCCCTACGCCGACCAGGGGCTTACGCCCATCCCGGAGGGGGTGTCGGATGAACAGGCGCTGTTCGTGGGCGATATCCTGGCCACGGGCTACTGGGCGGCGGACATCTCCGAGATCTCCAAAGGAGACACGGTGCTCATCATCGGCGCGGGCCCCACGGGCATCTGCACGCTCCAGTGCGTGCTGCTCAAGGAGCCGGGCCGGGTGATCGTGTGTGACATCGACCCGGAGCGTCTGGCGCTGGTGCGCCGCCATTGGCCCCAGGTGCTGACGGTGGGGCCGGAGCAGGTGGAGGAGCTGACGCAGGCATACAGCGCCCACGGCGGCGCCGACCGGGTCATCGAAGTGGCCGGCGGCGCGGATACGTTCCGCATGGCCTGGAAGTGCGCCCGGCCCAACGCGGTGGTGACCGTGGTGGCCCTGTACGATGCGCCCCAGGTCCTGCCCCTGCCGGACATGTACGGCAAGAACCTGACGTTCAAGACTGGCGGCGTGGACGGCTGCCGCTGCCGGGAGATCCTGGAGCTGATCGCCGCGGGAAAGATCGATACCACCCCGC
>CABQCB010000176.1 GCA_902462475.1 uncultured Oscillibacter sp.
GGCAGCCGGCCATGCCGGCTGCCCGTTTACTGCTTCGTGCGGAACGCAGTGGGGGAAAGTCCCACCTTTTTCGTAAAGGAGACGATGAAATTGACCTCGCTGCGGTAACCGGTGCGGCAGGCGATCTCCTTGATCGTCAGGTCCGTGGTCAGAAGCAGCTGCTTGGCGGCGTCGATCCGCCGCAGGATGATGTACTCATGGGGAGAAAGCCCCGTAGCCGTGCGGAACAGACGGGAAAAATGGGAGGCACTGAGATTGACGGCCGCTGCCAGCTGCGGGACGGAGATGGGCTGGGCCAGGTGGGCCTGTACATAGGCCATGGCCGCTGCCACCGGGTCCGTGGTCCGGTCGGATTGCTGGGGCTGCAGCAAAGTGCACAGGATCTCATAGAGCTGCTGCGACAAGGCTATCTCCGGCGTGGAGCCGGAAGCCACCGCGTCGATGATGGCATCCATCTGCGCGGGAATCGAGCTCTCAGACGGCAGATCGAAACTCTGGCGCCTGTCCCGCAAAGAGAGGATCTCCTTGAAAAAGGCGGGGGCCAGCGCCCCGTCAAAGTGCAGCCACAGTGAGGCGGCGGGACCGCTGGTGAAAAAGGCATGGGGGGCGCGGCAGTCTACCAGAGCCAGCTGCCCGGCCTGCAGGGTAAAGGCAGTGTCCTGCAGCCGAAAATGCATGCGCCCGCTTTGCAGATAGAGCAAAAAAAAGTTCCGGTGGCTGTCCAGCCGGGCTACGCTGCAATCGTCCTGAAAGAAAAAGTGCTCGTCGTATTCGTAGCGGCCACAGCGGGTCACGTAGAAGAGAACCCGCCGGGCAGTGGGGGAGGGGGTGGCGAAAAAACGCTGGGACGTGGGCAGTACGCCGCTCTCCCGGTATACCTGCATGGCTCTGCACCTCCTTTACTGTCCCATTATAGCATAAAATATAAACAGCATGCACGTTTTTTATATTGTGCGGAGCAGAGATACGCGGCTATCATAAGCATGACCATGTTCCAAAGGGGGAGCGGTATGATCCGGGAAAAGCAATTTTACCGGCTGTTTTTTGGCCTGACCATGTCCTTGGCGTTGCAGAACCTGCTGACGTTCGGCGTAAATCTGCTGGACACGGTCATGCTGGGACGATACAGCCAGGAGGCCATGGGCGGCGTGAGCCTTTGCAATCAGTTTCAGTTCCTGCTTCAGATGCTGGTGTCCGGCGCGGGAGAGGGCGCTGTGGTGCTGGGCTCCCAATACTGGGGCCGGGGAGACCTGAAGCCCATCCCCCATATCATCGGCGCTGCGCTGCGCTTTGGCGGCGGTCTGGCGGTGGGCCTCTTTGTCCTGGCACTGGCGGCGCCGCAGACGCTGCTGGGACTGCTCAGCAGCGACCCGGCGGTGGTGGCCCAGGGCGTGGCCTATATGCAGATCATCTGCTTTACCTACGTGATCTTCACCCTGACCAATATTCTGGTGGCGTCCCTGCGCTCCATCGGGGTGGTGAAGATCGGGTATGTGATCTCCTTTTCCACGCTGTGCATCAACGGCGTTTTGAACTACTGCCTGATTTACGGGCACCTGGGCTTCCCGGAACTGGGCGTGCGGGGCGCGGCCATTGCCACGCTGGTGTCCCGGTGCGTGGAGCTTTTGATCGTGATGGTGTATCTTAGGTTCTTTGAGCGGCGGCTGAAGCTGAGCGTGCGGGGCCTTGCGCGGATGGACAAGAGCTATCTCAAAGACTACGCCCACATCTCCCTGCCGGTGCTGGTGAACCAGGCGCTCTGGGGCGTGGCCCAAATGGTGCAGACGGGGATCCTGGGCCACCTTGGCGGCGACGTGACGGCGGCCAACGCCATCGCCGTGCAGGTATACCAGGTGCTCTCCGTCGTCTCCTACGGCGCCGCGTCCGCCGCGGCCATTTTGGTGGGCAAGACGGTGGGCGGCGGCCAAAAAGAGCAGCTGCGGCAGCTGGTATCCACACTGGAGCGGATGTTCATCCTGCTGGGGATCGCGGCAGGCGCCGCCATCTGGGCGATACGCGGGCCGGTGCTGGCTCTGTTCGGCGGAACACTGACGGAGCGGGCTTCGCAGCTGGCCATGTCTTTTATGGCGGTGCTGGCTGTGACCACGGTGGGCACCTCCTACCAGATGGCCTGTGACAACGGCATCATCCGCGGCGGCGGGGACACGGCGTTCAGTGCCAAGATGAATCTGGTGAGCATGTGGCTCATTTTGGTGCCTGTGGCAGCTGCCGCGGCGTTTTGGTGGGGCGCACCGCCCACGGTGGTATTCTTCCTGCTCAAGTGGGACCAGCTATACAAGATCCTCCCGGTGACGCTCCGGCTGCACAGCTGGAAGTGGGTGCGGGTGGTGACCAGACCATAGACTCCAGGGGTGCCGGCGAAAGCCGGCATCCTTTTTTTGCGGGAAATCCCGCCTGCGCGTGCATGGCGGCATGCACGTTTCCCGCCTGGGAGACATTGGGCGGAGGCGGTTGGTGCCGGTGACGGCGGCTGCGGCTTCCGCCAAGGAGCAGCCTGCACCGCGGGCGGACCGGAAAGGGGGGATCGATATGACGGAGAGCATCCTGGTGGCGCTGATCTCCGGAGGGCTGACGCTGCTGGGCGTCATCATCTCCAACAACAAGCACCAGGCGGTCTCGGACGCCAAAATGGAGGAGCTGACCCGGGAGGTGCGGGAGCACAACAATTTTGCACGGCGGGTGCCGGTGGTGGAAGAACAGATCAAGGTCATCAACCACCGCCTGGCAGATCTGGAGGAGTATCACAAATGACCGGTAAGACCGGCAAGGGGAAAGGAGAACAGAGGATGGAAGAGAACAAGAAGCATGATTCCGGCTGGACCGAGGCGGAAATGGCGGAGGGCTTTATCGAGCAGCCTCAGCCGGAGCGTGGCAAAAAAACGCCCGACATGAGCAGAAAGGCAGAGCTGGCGGGCAAGACCGTGCGCCGCGACGGCTATGAATACACCTATGACGAGCTGGGCTACTGCGTTTCCCGCGTGAAGGTGCAGGTGGACTGAGATGGAGCTGGTGAAAAAGCGCCTGGCCAATCTGCTGGCCGTCAAGTCCATTGTGACAGTGATCCTGACGGCGGTGTTTGCGTATCTGGCTGTCGCCGGCCAGGTGACCACGGAGCAGTTTCTGACCGTGTTCACCGTGGTCATCGCGTTCTACTTCGGCACCCAGGCGGAGCGGAAGGCGGCGGGGAGTGAGGCCAATGGCTGACCACTGTGCCGTCACCATCCCCACCGACCGCATCAGCTGCATCCGGCTCTACATCAACACGGCCCGCAAGTCGCTTGCCGCCATCCAGGCGGAGACCGGAGCGGACTACCTTTTGAACGGGACGCTGTATGACATGGCGTCCTTTCTCCCCGTCTGCCACTTGAAGGCGGACGGGGAGGTGCTCTGCCGGCCTGCGTATTCCGTGGCGGGATACGCCTGGGACCAGGGAGCGGACATCGCCATGGTGACGCTGCCCGACGCAGCGCGGAAAAACTATCTTGCCTGCACGCCGCTGGTGGTGGACGGGAAGCGCGTGGAAACGCTCACCTACGACCCGGGCCAGGGCGGTACACGGGGACGCTCCGCCCTGGGGATCAAGGATGGACGGTTGGCTCTATACTGTACAAGAGACGGCGGCGCTATGGCCCGGACGCCGGAGCAGCTGCGGGACGACCTGCTGGCCGCAGGCTGGGCGTCAGCCGTCATGCTGGACGGCGGCGGCTCCAGCCAGTGCGACTTTGCCGGGCAGCGGGTGGAGAGCAGCCGGGCGGTGCACGATCTCATTTTGGTGTATCTCAAAAAGGAGGGGGACACGGTGAACGAACCGAAAACCGTGGTGCTAGACGCGGGGCATGATGCCTCCAACCTGGCCAACCGCAGCCCGGACAGCACCTACTACGAGCACGAGTTTGCCCTGGACATGGCCCAGCGGATTGGCGTCCACCTGCGCCGCTGCGGCGTGACAGTGGTGGAGACCCGGCCGGACGGGGCGGCGGTGACGCTTGCGGAAAGGTGCGCCATCGCGAACGATATCAAGGGCCTGAATCTCTTTGTGAGCCTCCACTCCAACGCGGCGGGCGGCAGCGGCTGGTCCAGCGCACGGGGCTGGAGCGCATAT
>CABQCB010000177.1 GCA_902462475.1 uncultured Oscillibacter sp.
CACACCGCCTCCAATGGCGAGGACCACCCCACCGAGGCGGGCAAGCGCTTTTTTGTGGACCGGGCCCGGGCAGGAGCGGGCCTGGTGACCTGCGCCGGCGTGTCCATTGGCGGCTTCAACAACGACGGCGTCCACGCCTCTTGGGACATCACTATCCCCAACCGTCAGAACGCCCTGTGCGACCTGGCTGACGAGATCCACATGTATGGCGCCAAGTGTACCATGGAGCTGATCGGTGTGCTCCCCGACGGCTGGACCGTGTCTGACGGCTGCTCCATCATGGGCGGCCCCATCGGCCGGGGGGAGGCCCCCCTGGAGGTGCTGGACCAGTTCAAGGCCGGGTATGTCCAGGCAGTCAAGGCCATCAAGGCCTGCGGCTTTGACGGCGTGCTGTTCCACTTCGGCCACTCCATCCCCATCGCCCAGTTCCTGTCTCCCTGCACCAACAAGCGCACCGACCAGTACGGCGGCTCCTTTGAGAACCGGGTGCGCTACCCCTTGGAGGTGCTGGCCGCCTGCCGGGAGGCGGTGGGCAGGGACATGATCTTTGACGTACGCTTCTCCGGCTCTGAGTTCCAGAAGGGCGGCATCGACGAGGCCGAGGGCATCCGCATCGCCGAGGTGTTCCAGGAGTACGCCGATATCCTCCAGGTGTCCGCCGGCATGCACAACCCCGACTGGATGACCTGGACCCACCCCTGCGGCTTCCTGCCCCCCATGCCCAACGTGTACCTGGCCGAGGGCGTGAAAAAATCCGGCAAGATCACCCAGGCCCTGGTGTCCACCATCGGCGGCATCGGCTCCCTCCAGGACGCGGAGGACATCATCGCCAGCGGCAAGGCTGATCTGGTGGTGGCCGCCCGGCAGTTCATCGCCGACCCCAACTGGATCCGTAAGGGCCTTGAGGGCCGTCAGGAGGATGTGGTGCCCTGCGTCAAGTGCATGCGCTGTCACGACTCGGACAACTACGCCCAGCACATGCAGTGCACCGTCAACCCCCATGTGGGCATGGAGGAGGCCATCGCCCGGGTGCCCGCCTCCCAGGGCGGCAAGAAGGTGGCCGTCATCGGCGGCGGCCCCGCCGGCATGATGGCCGCCCTCACCGCCGCGGACCGTGGGCACACCGTCACCCTGTTTGAAAAGACCGGCGAGTTAGGCGGCGAGCTGAAGTTCGCCACCTACGTCTCCTTCAAGTGGCCCCTGCGGGAGTACAAGGACTACCTCATCGCCCAGGTGGGCAAGAAGCAGGGCGTCACCGTCAAGCTCAACACCGAGGCCACCCCTGACGACGTGAAGGGCTACGACGTGGTCATCGCCGCCGTGGGCGCCAGCCCCGTGGTCCCCCCCATTCCTGGCATCCAGGCCGCCCTGCCCGCCTGCGACAGCTACGGGAAAGAGGACACCTTGGGCAATGAAGTGGTGGTCATCGGCGGCGGCCAGGTGGGCTGTGAGACCGCCCTGCACCTGGCCAAGCTGGGTAAGAAGGTGACCATCATCGAGATGCAGTCCGCCCTGGCCCCCGACGCCTCCAAGACCCACCGGGACGAGATGCTGGTGGAGTTTGACAAGGAACCCAACTTTATCCCCGTGGTCAACGCCAAGGTGTCCGCCGTGGAGCCCAAGGCCGTCACCTATGAGCAGGACGGCAATTCTATCACCGTCCCCTGCGACAGCGTGATCCTGGCCGCCGGTATGCGCGCCCGCACCCAATTGGCCGACTCCTTCATGGGCATCACCCCGGAGTTCGACGAGATCGGCGACTGTGTCCGGGCCCGCACCGTGGAGTGGGCCACCAAGGAGGGCTTCTACGCCGCCATCCGCATCTGATCTGCCCCATCGCCCCTTCCTCAGCCGCCGCGTCTCCCTTAGGAGCGCGGCGGCTGTTTTTTGTTACTACCTTGTTACCTTTTGTTCCCGCTTTGTGGTAGATTGACAGACCGCTGATTGGTATACTGAGGTTACAAATGTAATCTGATACTCCCGGTTGAAAGGAGCATGGACATGAAGAAAAACCTCAAGTATCTGCTGCCCTTGGCGACCCTTCTTCTTTTGCTGTCCGCCTGCCAGGAGCCAGAGATGGAGGTATTCTCCTCCCACCCGTCCGTCCCCTCCACCACCGTCCTGCCCAAACCGTCTCCGACCATTGCCCCCACACCGGAGCCTACACCATCTCCCACGCCGGAGCCGGAGCCGGGCCTTGGCCCGGAGGAGCGGGAAGCCGCCCTCCAACAGTTCTTGGCGGCGGTGGAGGCCTCGTTCCCGGAGCCGCAGCCCTTCTCCGTCGTGCCGGATGAGCGGGGATACCGGAGCTATGGTAGCTTTGCGGTGTCCGATGTGGATGGCGCGGTCTACCTGGTTTCCCGGGACGGCCCCAATTACAGCGAATCCCTCTGGGCCTGGGAGGACGGGGTGGGGAATTGCCTTTATTCACCTGGGGAATGGACGAGGTGCAATGTCAATGTGGTCGGCGATCAGATTTTTATGCCGGCAGATATGCCCGATGGCTCTAAGGGCCTTTGCTCTATCCCTTGCGACGGCAGAGAGCTTCAACTAATATTTGAGGACCTGATCGATGTAAAGCTTGTTGGACGCACTGTGTTTGCCATGTATGAAGGGGTGTTGTTCACATTCCCGCTGGACCGCCCGGAGGAGAAGACCGTGATCTGGACTGTCCTTCCTGACGTTAGATATTATGAATACATCCCGTTTGAGGACGGTGTGATCTTGCATATCGAGGATTCAACTCCGGAGGACTATGTATATGCCAGCTGTCTGTACTACTGTGGAACGGACGGGACTCGTAAATTGTTGGATCATAATATTGGGAAGTACGGCAATGTCTACTTTAATTTGCAGGTTAGTGATGGGAGTGTCTATTTTAGCAATGATCCAGGATCTGATCAGGGTCCTCAGATATACCAGATAAACCTGGATACGGGCGAGAAAACGCTATGCTGTGTCATCCCTTCTCTCTATTGCTTTCAAGTCTATGGAGGCAAATTATATCTCGGTTTTTGGGGCGGCCTAGGCGGCAGCGACTATGACGGGAAATTTTCACAAGCTGAGTTGGATGGGAGTGAGATGAAAGACCTGGTTTTCTATCAGGACGGCGGAGAACAGAATGTCTTAGACATCATGGCCCCCATGGAGATGGCCGTGACGAAAGAGTACCTCTATCTGTACGGATATTCTTATGCCGCCAGCGGCCAATGGATCACCCGCATCCCGCTCCGGGGCAATGACCGACAGGAAAAGGTCTTTTTTTACGGCGAGTGGCTGACGCCAACAGAGTTTACACAGGCATATTATGCGATCCCATTTCATCCACAGGACGCTTAACTGGGGAAGATTCTTCTTCCCTTCTGCGGCGGGCCGAAAACAGTCGCAGGACCCGGTCCAAATGGTCCGGGTCCTGCGACTGTTTTCCATATACTCAGCTTAAAACAGCCCGGAAATCACACCGTTCTCGTCCACGTCAATCTTCTCTGCTGCGGGCACCTTGGGCAAGCCCGGCATGGCTTCCCCACGGGTCAAGCCCCGTGGGGACCCCTTCCATTTGAAGGCTCGGGCGAAGTGAATTCGCCCTGCGCCAAGGTTTTGCTTCGCAAAACGCTTGTACGCCGCACTTGCGGCGGAAATGACCATGCCGGGCTTAAAACAATCCGGAAATCACACCGTTCTCGTCCACGTCGATCTTCTCCGCCGCCGGCACCTTGGGCAGGCCCGGCATGGTCATGATGTCGCCGGTCTGGACCACCACGAAGCCCGCCCCAGCGGACACCTTCACCTTGGACACGGTGACGGTGAAGCCCTCCGGCCGGCCCAGCTTGGCCGGGTCGTCGGACAGGGAGTACTGGGTCTTGGCCATGCACACCGGCAGGCCGCCGAAGCCCAGCTCCTCCAGCCGGGCCAGCTCCTTGTCCGCCGCGCCGGAGTAGGCCACCCCGGCGCCGCCGTACACCCGGCGGACGATGGTCTCGATCTTGGCCTTCAGGGGCTGGTCCAGGTCATAGCTGAACTGGAAGTGCTTGGGCTGCTCCACCAGCCGTAGCACCTCCCGGGCCAGGTCCTCGCCCCCGGCGCC
>CABQCB010000178.1 GCA_902462475.1 uncultured Oscillibacter sp.
ATAACCGCGCAGCCCGGGCAGCAGCAGCCCAACCGAGCACAGGACCGCTGTGTAAACCAGGGTGATCCGCTCCAGCAGCGGCGACGCGGCGTTTTTTCGCTTCTCCCGGGTCTTTCCCATCTTCCCGCCTCCCGTCTGCCGTCACGCCTGCTTAAAAAAGCGTCTTTTCGTTTTCGGAGAACAACGTGTCATTGATGTCATTGAGCTCTTTTTGGTGCAGCAGACCGTGGATGATGACCGCGTCCCGCTTGCTCTTGGGATAGAGCTGGGCATAGGAGGCCCGCTTCAAAAGCTCCTGCGTCTCCTCCAGCGTGGCCCCCAGGCCGACGCAAAGGCACAAAAGCCGGTCCCGGGAGGGATTGCGCCGCCCGGAGAACACCTGGTGGAGGTACACCTCGCTCATGCTGGCCCGGCGGGCAAGCTCCGCCTTGGTCAGGTCCTTTTGCTCATAGAGCTCCGTCAGCAGCTCGGCCACGCTCTTGTCCGTAAACAGCGTTTGGTTGGCCTTGATGTAGGTATCGATGCTGTCCTGCTCCATCAGTTCCCGGCGCAGATCACCGGTGGATTTTTCCTCCATGCGTGCCTCCCCCTTTACTTCCGGGATGAAATTGGTTATATTAACTTTATAACGCTTTTCACAACGTTACAATATGCTCCATGCATAGGATTGGTGATTTTAGCAATGGATTCCATGTTCAGCTGGCTCTCCGGCGTTCTGGCGCAGGAATATGAGCCGGTGCGCCTCATCAAAAAAAGTCCCCGGGGCAGCGTCCGCCTCATCCGCCATAAAGGCACCGGACAGCGCTTCATCCTCCGGCAGTTCACCGGCAATCCGGAGGTATATCAAAAGCTCCTGGACTACACCTGTCCCAACCTGCCCACTGTCTACGAGGTGGCGCAGGAGAACGGGGAAAACCTGGTGGTGGAGGAGTTTATCGAGGGCGACACCCTGGGCTTTTTGCTGCAGGACGCCCTCTTTTCCCCCGAGGAGACCCGGCAGATCGTCCGGCAGGTGTGCCGGGCGCTGTGGGTGCTCCACTCCATCGGTGCCGTCCACCGGGACGTGAAGCCGGAGAACATCATCCTGCGGGGGGCGGAGGCCGTCCTCATCGACTTCGACGCCGCCCGGCTCCACAAGCCCGAGCACGAAAACGACACCCAGATCCTGGGCACCACCGGCTTTGCCGCCCCGGAACAGTACGGCCTGTCCCAGTCCGACATCCGCACGGACATCTACTCCGTGGGCATCCTCATCAACGTGATGCTCACGGGAGAGCATCCCTCCAGGAAGCTTGCGGAGGGGAAAATGGGCCGCATCGTGGACCGGTGCACCCACGTCAACCCCCAGCGGCGCTACAAAAACGTGCTGCGGCTCATGGAGGCACTGTAACATGTCCGGAACGACCAAGCGCTGCCCCCGCTGCGGCGCCGTGCTGCCGGAGGCGGCCGCTTTTTGCCCCTACTGCACGGCGGACCTGCGGCAAAGGGCCACCCCCACGCCCCCGCCGGTGCTGCCCGGCTGGGTGCTGCGCTCCCTTGCCGCGGCACTGGTGATCCTGGCGGCCGCCGCGGCGGTGTTTTTCTACCGCACCCCCGATACATACGACGAATTCGGCCAGGTGACCTATACCGACGCCGACGGCACCTATCAGCTGCTGGTGGCCGACAGCAACGACCGCTTCGCGCCCAAGGAGGAGCTCTCCCTCAACGCCGAGCCAAGCCAGGAATACCGGACCCCCAGCCGCCTGTTCATCAACCATGTGGACTCCGGCGCCAACGCCGCCCAGATCTTCATGCAGAAGGTGGACGCCGTCTCCGCCCAGCTCATACAGCCGGAGGACTCCCCCTGGCCTATGGTGTGCACCCAGCCGGAGTACCGGGACTTTTCCCCGGAGGCTGCCCAGGTGGTCCTGGTGAACTACACGGGCAGCAGTTCCCCGGCGGAGCTGGTCTGGACGCTGAATATGCACAACGGGGACACCATCCGCCTGCGCCAGAAGATCACCCCCGTGCCCATCGAGACCTATGACTTCTACCCGGAGGACCACCCCATGTCCACGGCGGAGGAGCTGCAGTCCCTCATCGACCAGGTGACGGCCCAGATCCCCCTGCCCGCGGTGGTGAATCTGCATCTGCCGGCAGTGACCTACACCGGCGGCGTCACCATCTCCGGCCGCCCCGTGAACCTCTACGGCTCCCAGGACGCCGACGGCCGCCGCACCACCTTCACCGACACGGTGCGTCTGAGCGCCCAGGACGGCCCCGTCTCCTACTTCTACGACATTGACTTTGTGGGAAACAAGTCCTCTGTGGGCGTGTCCGCCTCCGCCCGGTTCTGGGCCGAGGGCTGCACGTTCACCGGCTGGAAAACCGGCATGCTGGGCTACGGAGACGTATGGGTCAACGCCATCAACTGCCATTTCGTGGACAACACCACCGGCTTCCACTTCAACAGTACCGGCCAGTACGTCACCCACACCATGTTCAACGACAACGTCTTTCTCCGCAACGGCACCGCCGTGCTGCTGGAAAACGTGCCCTCTGACGAGACCATGAACTTCCAGGGCTCCCGCTTCACCGGCAACGGCACGGACATCGACAACCGCTGCGGCCATCCCCTGGACATCACCCAGGTCATCTTTGAGTAACTTTTACGAAAGGACCGATCTCCATTGAACCGCACCTGTCCCCACTGCGGCGCGCCCCTGCCGGATAACGCCGCCTTCTGCCCCCACTGCGCCCGGGATCTCCACCTCCGCAAGCAGCCCCGCGTCCCCACGCCCATGCGCAGGCGCTTTCTGCTGGGCCTGCTGTGCGCGGCAGTGCTGACCGCCGCGGGCATCGGGATCTTCTATGCCCGCCGCCCCTATGTGCCCCAGGTATATGACAGCGGCGCTGCCGGCGAGGTGCACTACACCCTGGACGGCACCGCCTATCAGCTGACGGTGGCCTGGCCCGGCAACCGCTGCGACCCTGCGCCGGACATCCATCAGTCCGGCCGTGAGAACGATGTGAACCGCTGGCCGTCCCGGCTTTATGTCAACTATAAGGACTCCGGCACCGATGGCTGGGACGAATTTTCCCAGCAGGTGGCGTCCGTGCACATGGAGGTGGAGCAGGACCCACAGGGCACCTCCGATCTCATTGCGGAAGAGCCCGTGAACCGGGACCAGTACTCCCCGGACGCGGCCATGGTGTCCGTGCTGGAGTTTACCGGCGACTGCGGCGAGCCCCAGGTGGTGTGGGTGATCACCATGAACAACGGCGACATCATCCGCCTGCGCCAGACCATGCACGTCACCTTGATCCATACCCATGTCTATGACTATCATGACTATCCCATGGAGACCATGGACCAGCTCAAGGCGGTGCTGGACCAGATCCAGGCGGAGACGAACCGGCTGGACGAGGTGATCGTGTATCTGCCGCCGGTGACCTATACGGGCCAGCTGGAGCTGACGGGCCGGTCCTACGAGTTCCACGGCTGCACCGACGGCAGCGGCCGCACCGTGTTTACGGACACGGTGAAGGTGGCCACGGCGGACAGCTATTGGATCAACTACTTCTTCGACATCGACTTTGTGGGCAGCGGAGGCGGCGTGGGATTGTCCATGTCAGACAACTGCCGAGCGGAGCGGTGCAGCTTTACCGGCTGGCGCACCGCCATGCTGGGCTACGGCACCGCCTGGGTGAGTCTGGGCGAGTGCGACCTGCGGGACAACACCATCGGCTTCCACTTCAACAGCACCGGCCAGAGCGCCAACGACTACCTTTTCAACGACAATGTGTTTGCGGACAACACCACCGCCATGCTGCTGGAAAACGTGCCCACGGACCAGGCGATCGAGCTTGACGGCTGCCGCTTTACCGGCAACGGCACAGATATCGACAACCGCTGCGATCACCCCCTGGACCTCTCTCAGGCCATCTTTGAATAAAAAGAGCACCCGGAACCAGTTCCGGGTGCTCTTTTTATCAGGTTTTTTTCTCCCCGGCAAAGGCCAGGGCGCACCGGAGGACGAACTCGCCGAAGTGCTCCCCGTCCCGAGGCAGGCACTTTTGTCCGGCAAAGCCCGCC
>CABQCB010000179.1 GCA_902462475.1 uncultured Oscillibacter sp.
CTCACCGCTGCCCCGCTCCCAGACCCGCATCTTGATGGTGTTGGGGTTCACCACCCGGATGAACTCCGTGTTGATGCGCTCGGGGAAATAGGGCGCGTGCTCGAACCGGGGACCGATGAAGTCGATGTCCACCGCGTCCACCCGGGGACAGAACACCACGCAGTGGGGGTTGCCCATATCCACGCAGGTGATGTTGTAGGGCCGGCCGCCGATCCGCACGGGATAATCCACCACGGTCTTTTCCGGGATGGTGAAGCGCAGGGCCGCCGTATCCAGCGTGGCATAGCCCATGTCCACGCAGGCGGAGGTCACCTTGCCGTTGGTGGTATACACCTGCACCTGCTTGACGCCGGTGCCCGTCTCGATGGCCAGGACCTCCTTTTTCACGATGTCGTTATCGTAGAGGTACTTGCAAAGGCACCGCAGGGCGTTGCCCGCCATGGCGCCCTCGCTGCCGTCGGCGTTGAACATGCGCATTTTGGCGTCGGCCTTGGCGGAGTGCTCCATGAGGATGATGCCGTCGGCGCCGATGCCGTAGTGCCGGTCGCACAGCGTGACGCACAGCGACTCGGGGCAGGTGATCTCCCCGTGGAAGTTCTCCAGGAAGATATAGTCGTTGCCGCAGGTCTGCATCTTGGCAAAGCGCAGCTTCTGCCGCTCCGTGCGCAGGTGGCAGATGTCGATGAGCTCCGTGTTCTGCTGGTTGTAGCGGGAGGCCAGGATGTCCGTCAGGGCATTGGCCGTGTCCAGAGAGGTCAGGCACGGGATGCCCAGCTGGACGCAGCGGTGGTTGAGGTGGATGAAGTCCCGGATGTAGGCGGGCTCCGTGGAGCCGGTGAGGATCACGTAGTCGATCTTGCCCTGCTCCAGCATCTCAAAGACCCGGTTATCCTGGCCCAGCTTGCCCACGACCTCCACGTCGGTGCCCAGCTGGGAGATCTCGTGGGCGGTGCCGTCGGTGGCGTAGAGCTTGTAGCCCATGTCGTCCAGCTTGCGGGCGATGCCCACGATCTCCGGCTGATCCCGGCGGTTGACGGAGATGAGTACGCCGCCCCGGGTCTCCTTTTCCACCTTGTAGCCGGCGGAGACCAGGCCCTTGAACAGGGCCTCCTGCATATTCTTGCCCAGGCCCAGCACCTCGCCGGTGGACTTCATCTCCGGGGAGAGGGCGGCGTTGGCGTCGGTGATCTTCTCGAAGGAGAACACCGGCACCTTCACGGCCACATACGGCGGCTGCTTGTAAAGGCCCGTGCCGTAGCCCAGGGACTTGAGGCTTTGGCCCACCATGACCCGGGTGGCCAGGTCCACCATGGGCACGCCGGTGACCTTGGAGATATAGGGCACCGTGCGGCTGGCCCGGGGGTTGACCTCGATGACGTACAGCTCGCCCTGGTAGATGAGGTACTGGATGTTGATGAGGCCCCGGGTCTTCAGGGACAGGGCCAGCTTCTCGGAGCAGTCGATGATGACGCCCAGCATCTTGTCGCCGATGGAAAACGGCGGGTAGACGGCGATGGAGTCGCCGGAGTGGACGCCGGTGCGCTCGATGTGCTGCATGACGCCGGGGATGAGCACGTCGGTGCCGTCGGAGATCACGTCCACCTCCAGCTCCTTGCCCATGAGGTACTGGTCCACCAGCACGGGGTTTTCGATCTTGCCGGAGAGGATGACCTCCATGTAGGTGCGCACGTCCTCGTCGTTGTGGGCGATGACCATGTTCTGGCCGCCGATGACGTAGCTGGGACGCAGCAGCACGGGATAGCCCAGCTCATTGGCCGCTGCCAGAGCCTCGTCCATGCCCAGCACGCCCCGGCCCTGGGGCCGCTTGATGGAATAGCGCTCCAGCAGCTCGTCGAACCGCTCCCGGTCCTCCGCCATGTCGATGGACTCGGCGGAAGTGCCCAGGATCTGGACGCCGTGGCTGTCTAAGTACTGGGTGAGCTTGATGGCCGTCTGGCCGCCGAAGGCCACCACCACGCCCACGGGCTTTTCCACGGCGATGATGTGCATCACGTCCTCGGGGTAGAGGGGCTCGAAGTACAGCCGGTCGGCGGTATCGTAGTCCGTGGAGACGGTCTCGGGGTTGTTGTTGACGATGACCACGTCGTAGCCCAGCTCCTTGAGGGTCCACACGCAGTGGACGGAGGAGTAGTCGAACTCGATGCCCTGGCCGATCCGGATGGGGCCGGAGCCCAGCACCATGATGACGGGCCGTCCGCTGCGGGGGAAGGTGCGGGACTCGCAGAAGCGGTCGAAGGAGGAGTAGAAATAGGGGGTCTCCGCGTCGAACTCCGCGCCGCAGGTATCCACCATCTTGTAGACGGCCTGGGCCGCGGGAGCCGGCAGCTCCGCCGCGCCGGACAGGCGCAAAAGTGCCGCGTCAGGATAGCCCATCTTCTTGCCCAGGGCGTAGCGCTCCGCCGTCAGGCCCTCCTTTTCCAGGGCCTTTTCAAAGTCCGCCATTTTCTTGAGCTTGGAGAGAAACCAGCGGTCGATGCGGGTGATGGCGAAGATCTCGTCCACGCTGACGCCGGACTTGAGCGCCTCGAACACGGTGAAGAGGCGATGGTCATCCACCCGGCGCAGCCGCTCCCAGATGGGGGCGTCATCGTCCGGGTCCTTTTTGCGGTTCAACGTATCCTGGCCGATCTCCGCGCCCCGGACGGCCTTCATCAGGGCCATCTCGAAGCTGGGGCCGATGGCCATGACCTCGCCGGTGGCCTTCATCTGGGTGCCCAGCTTCCGGGAGGCGTCGGCAAACTTGTCGAAGGGCCACTTGGGCATCTTCACCACGATGTAGTCCAGGGTCGGCTCAAAGCAGGCGCAGGTCTTGCCGGTGATGTCGTTTTTGATCTCGTCCAGGGTGTAGCCCAGGGCGATCTTGGTGGTGATCTTGGCGATGGGATAGCCGGTGGCCTTGGAGGCCAGGGCGGAGGAGCGGGACACGCGGGGGTTGACCTCGATGACCGCATACTCAAAGGTGTCCGGGTTCAGCGCCAGCTGGCAGTTGCACCCGCCCACGATGCCAAGGTGGGTGATGATATCCAACGAGGCGGAGCGGAGCATCTGGAACTCCTTATCCGCCAGGGTCTGGGTGGGCGCCACCACGATGGAGTCGCCGGTGTGGACGCCCACGGGGTCCAGGTTCTCCATGGAGCACACGGCGATCACGTTGCCCACAGAGTCCCGCATGGTCTCAAACTCGATCTCTTTCCAGCCGAAGATGGCCTTTTCCACCAGCACCTGGGTGATGGGCGAGGCGTCCAGGCCCGTCTGGGCGATGACGCGCAGCTCGGCTTCGTTCTTGGCCGCGCCGCCGCCGGCGCCGCCCAGGGTGAAGGCGGGACGGACGATGACGGGATAGCCGATCCTCTCGGCCACCGCCAGGGCATCCTCCACCGTCTCGGCAATGTCCGAGGCGATGACCGGCTGGCCGATCTCGGCCATGGCCTCCTTGAAGAGCTCCCGGTCCTCGGCCCGGGAGATGGCCTTGGCGTCGGTACCCAGCAGCCGCACGCCCTCACGCTCCAAAAAGCCCTCCTTGTCCAGCTGCATGGCAAGGGTCAATCCCGTCTGGCCGCCCAGGCCCGCCAGGATGGAGTCGGGGCGCTCCTTTTTGATGATGCGCTTGATGGTCTCCACCGTCAACGGCTCCAAGTAGATCTCGTCCGCCATGGCCTGGTCGGTCATGATGGTGGCGGGGTTGGAGTTGCACAGCACCACTTCCACCCCGGCGTCCTTCAAAACGCGGCAGGCCTGGGCGCCGGCGTAGTCAAACTCCGCCGCCTGGCCGATGACGATGGGTCCGGAACCGATCACCAGAACCTTTTTGATGCTTTTATCCAACGGCATTACGCGCGGCCCCCTTTCATCATTTCCACAAACCGGTCAAAGAGAAATCCCGTGTCCTTGGGCCCGGTGCAGGCCTCGGGATGGAACTGGACGGTGAAGGCCGAAAGGCCCGGATAGTCGATGCCCTCGCAGGTCCCGTCGTTGGCGTTGACGAAGCTGACGGTACCTGCCTGGATGCTCTCGCCGTCCACGGCGTAGCCGTGGTTCTGGCTGGTGA
>CABQCB010000180.1 GCA_902462475.1 uncultured Oscillibacter sp.
CGGCGCAGGCGGCACCGAGGCCCAGGACTGGGCCCAGATGCTCTACCGCATGTATACCCGCTGGGCCGAGCGCCACGGCTTTGTCTACAAGATCCTGGACTATGAGGACGGCGATGAGGCGGGCATCAAGTCCGCGGCCATCTCCATCGAGGGCGAGAACGCCTACGGCCTTTTGAAGAGCGAAAACGGCGTGCACCGGCTGGTGCGCGTGTCTCCCTTTGACGCCAACGCCCGGCGGCAGACGTCCTTTGCCGCCGTGGAGGTCATGCCGGAGCTGGAGGACGACAACACCATCGAGATCCGGGACGAGGATATCGAGATGCAGGTCTACCGGGCCAGCGGTGCCGGCGGCCAGCACGTCAACAAGACCTCCTCTGCCGTGCGCCTCATCCACAAGCCCACGGGCATCGTGGTGGCGTCCCAGCAGGAGCGCAGCCAGTTCCAGAACAAGGACAACTGCATGAAGATGCTGCGGGCAAAGCTCCTGGAGCTCAAGGCCCAGCAGCATGCTGAGAAGATCAGCGATATCAAGGGCGTGCAGATGAAGATCGAGTGGGGCAGCCAGATCCGCTCCTATGTCTTCATGCCCTACCAGATGGTCAAGGACACCCGGACCGGCTACGAGACGGGCAACATCGACAACGTGATGGACGGCGATCTGGACGGCTTTTTGAATGCATATCTGACCCAGCTGGCCACCGGCGAGCTGAAAAAGTGATCCGGTGAGACCGGGACCTGCGGTCGGACAGGCAAATGTGCCAAAAAAAGGCGCGGCTCGTAGAGGCCGCGTCCTTTTTATCGGAATGTGAGAAAGGAGAAACAAGATGCAAGACAAAAGAGAAGCCGCCGGCGCGGCGCCCCAGGAAAACAAGATGGGCGTGCTGCCGGTGGGTCGGCTGCTGGCCAGCATGGCCATTCCCATGATGATCTCCATGCTGGTGCAGGCGCTGTACAACGTGGTGGACAGCGTGTTCGTGGCCCAGATCAGTGAGGACGCCCTCAACGCGGTGTCCCTGGCCTTCCCTCTGCAAAACCTGATGATCGCCGTGGGTGCGGGCACCGCCGTGGGCATCAACGCGCTGCTGTCCCGCTCCCTGGGTGAGAAGAACCAGGCCATGGCGGACCGGGCGGCCAACACGGGCATTTTCCTCTCCCTGTGCAGCTTCGTGGTGTTTGCCCTCATCGGGTTGTTCCTCTCCCGGCCCTTCTTCCTGGCCCAGGCTGCCGGCGAGGACGTGATCGTGGAGTACGGCACCCAGTACGCCACCATCTGCCTGGGCTGCTCCATCGGCGTTTTCTGCCAGTTCTGCTTTGAGCGGCTGCTCCAGTCCACGGGCCGCACGTTCTTCGCCATGTGCACCCAGCTGGTAGGCGCCCTCATCAACATCGTACTGGATCCCATTTTGATCTTCGGCCTTCTGGGCGCGCCCCGGCTGGAGGTGGCCGGCGCGGCGGTGGCCACGGTGGCCGGCCAGATCGTGGCTGCCATCCTGGCCCTCATTTTGAACCTGCGGTGCAACCCCGACGTCCACATCCATCCCAGCCAGGTCCGCTGGGACGGCCGCGTGGTGCGGGAGATCTACCGGGTGGGCTTCCCCTCCATCGTCATGCAGTCCATCGGCTCGGTGATGGTGTTCGGCATGAACAAGATCCTCTTCTCCTTCACCAAGACCGCCACGGCTGTGTTCGGCGCCTACTTCAAGCTCCAGAGCTTCGTGTTCATGCCGGTGTTTGGCCTGAACAACGGCATGGTGCCTGTGGTCAGCTACAACTACGGCGCCGCCCGGCTGGACCGGGTGAAAAAGACCGTCAAGCTCACCATCATCACCGCCACAGCCATCATGGCAGTGGGCTTCGCCATCTTCCAGCTTGCGCCTGAGCAGCTGCTGGCGTTTTTCAACGCCTCCGCGGACATGGCGTCCATCGGCTCCGTGGCATTGCGCATCATCAGCTTTTCCTTCCTGCTGGCCGGCTTCGACATCATCGCCGGCTCTGTGTGCCAGGCTATCGGCAACCCCTTCTACAGCCTGATCGTGTCCGTGTGCCGTCAGCTGCTGGTGCTGCTGCCCGTGGCGTGGCTGCTGTCCCTCACCGGGCGGCTGGAGCTGGTGTGGCTGGCCTTCCCCGTGGCCGAGTGCGTGTCGCTGGTGCTGAGCATCACGTTCCTGCGCCGGACCATGCGCGCTGTGGAGCAGCGGCTGGGCGGCCAGGCGGCATAAGCGTCCAAAAGAGAAAAGCGCGTCCGACGATTCGGACGCGCTTTTTTTTGCGGGCGGATCAGGAGTCCAGGAAGGTCTGGGGGTCCACGGCGTCACCGTCGCAGGTGACGGCAAAGTGCAGGTGAGGCCCGGAGGCGGACTCGGCCGCGGCGGTGGTGCCCACGGAGCCGATGATCTGCCCGGCGGACACGGTGTCTCCCTTGGCCACGGTGGGCTGGGCCTGAAGGTTGGCGTAGGTGGTCTGATAGCCGCCGGCGTGCTCGATGACCACGGTGGTGCCCATCAGGGGATCGTCCTCCACGGACAGCACGGTGCCGGCACTGGCGGAGAGCACGTGGGTGCCCGCCTGGGCGGCGATGTCGATGCCGTCGTGGGTGCGCCAGTCGTCCAGAGTCTCGTTATACATCAGCTGGTCCACGGAAAAGGCGGAGACCACCTCTCCCTGCAGGGGCGAGACCACCAGGTGGGGCGCCTCGGCCACCACGGGGACGGTGTCGTCCACGGTGACGGGCTCTTCCGGCATGGCCACCACCGGTGTCTGCACCTCCTCCGGCTCTTCAGGCTCCGGGTCCGGCTCCTCCTCCGGCTGGGTCTGGGCGGGCAGGGCCGCCGGCGCCGCGGACTCCTGGGCGATCTCCTCTTCCTGGGCGTCAGGACTGTCCAGCAGCAGGAAATAGCCGCCTGCCGCCGCGGCCAGCAGGCAGATGCTCAGCGTCACATAGAATCCGGCGCCGCTGAGTGCGCCCTTGAAACGGTCTTTCATGAAAGCATCCTCCCTCATATGGAACTTGAGGGAAGTATGGACGCTTTTTCCCAAAAATATACAGGGCACGGCCATTTGGCCGTGCCCTGTGGGGTTTTATTTTACGATCAGCGTCTTGCCGTCCATCTCGGGGGGGCAGGCCAGACCCATCACGTCCAGCATGGTGGGGGCGATATCCGCCAGGCGGCCGCCCTCGCGCAGCTCCGTTCCCGCGCCGCAGAGGATGAAGGGCACGGGGTTGGTGGTGTGGGCGGTCATGGGAGAGCCGTCCGGCTCCTCCATCTGCTCGGCGTTGCCGTGGTCGGCGGTGATCATGGCGATGCCGCCCATCTTCAGCGTGGCGTCCACCACCTTGCCCACGCACTCGTCCACGGTCTCCACGGCCTTCACCGCCGCGTCGAACACGCCGGTGTGGCCCACCATGTCGCAGTTGGCAAAGTTGAGGATGACCATGTCGTAGGCGCCGGACTCGATGCGCTCCACGCACTTTTCCGTCACCTCGGCGGCGCTCATCTCCGGCTGGAGGTCATAGGTGGCCACCTTGGGAGAGGCGACCAGCACCCGGTCCTCGCCGGGGAACACGGTCTCGCAGCCGCCGTTGAAGAAGAAGGTCACATGGGCGTACTTCTCCGTCTCGGCGATGCGCAGCTGGGTCATGCCCATCTGGCTGAGGTATTCGCCCAGACCGTTTTTCACGGTGATCCGGGGGAAGGCCACCTCCACGTTGGGCATGGTGGCGTCATACTCCGTGTTGCACACGAAGGTCAGGGGGAAGATCTGGCGGGTGAAGCCGTCGAATGCGGGGTCCACCAGCGCGCGGGTGATCTCCCGAGCCCGGTCGGGCCGGTAGTTGAAGAAGATCACGCTGTCGTTGTCGGAGATGGTGCCCTCGGTGTCGCAGACCACGGGCTCCATGAACTCGTCGGTGATGCCGGCAGCGTAGGAGTCCTTCACAGCCGCCACGGGGACGGGGTTGAAGGCCTTGCCCTCACCGTAGACCATGGCGTCATAGGCAAGCTCCAGACGGTCCCAGCGCTTGTCCCGGTCCATGGCGTAGTAGCGGCCCATGACCGTGGCGA
>CABQCB010000181.1 GCA_902462475.1 uncultured Oscillibacter sp.
CGGCGCCGGGCAGCGTCACCTTGGAGGTGGAGGCGAACTCAAAGACCATGTCGGCATTGCCGTACTTGGCGCACTCGCTAAGGATATCCGGGAAGGGCACATACTCCCCTTCAAACTCGTGGATGCAGTAGGCATTGTCCCACATGAGCAAAAAGTCCGGCGCGGCGGGCTTCATGGAGGCAATGCGGCGGATGGTCTCGGCGGAATAGATCACGCCGTCAGGGTTGGAGTACTTGGGCACGTTCCACATACCCTTGACCGCCGGATCGGCAATGGCAGCCTCCACGGCGTCCATATCGGGGCCCTCAGCCGTCATGGGGATGGTGATGAGCTCAAAGCCGAAGGACTCGGTGACCTTGAAGTGGCGGTCGTAGCCGGGAGCCGGGCACAGCCACTTCACCTTCTCCTCCTTGCACCAGGGGCGCTCGCTGTGGAGAAGGCCGTGGGTATAGGCCTTGGAGACCGTGTCGTACATGAGCTGTAAGCTGGAGTTGCCGCCCACGAACACCTGCTCCGGCTTGCAGTCCAGGATCTCGGCGAACAGCTGCCGGGCGGAAGCCAGGCCGCTCATCTCGCCGTAATTGCGCACGTCCACGCCGCCGGAGACGAAGTCCTCGGGCGTCTTCATCACATCAAAAAGGCCGTTGACCAGATCCAGCTGCTCTTTGCCGGGCTTTCCGCGTGCCATATTCAGCTTCAGGCCCAGTGCCTTTTTCTGCGCATACTCCGCGGACACGCGGGCATATTCCTCCGCCCGCTCCGCCGGGGTCATCTTTCCGTAGGGAGTCATTGTCGTTCATCCTCTCGATCTATGGATTTTGAATCAGTATACCATTTTTTTCGCGTCTTTCAATGGCATGGCCATCATTTTTCGCGATTTTCATACTTTTGCCAGGATCTGCATGACGATCACCATATTGATAAGGGCGATGGGATACGTGGTGGCATAGGTAGACGCCACCTCCGTAGTGCCTGCCACCTGGATCAGCGCCGCCAGGGACGGCGAGCAGGTCATGCCGCCGCTCATGGCCGCCAGGCCGCTGAGCATAGGCAGCCGGAACACCCGCCGGCTGATAAGAAAGCCCAGTGTCAGGGGCACGAACACCAAAATAACGCCGTACACTACCAAAAACGCCCCATACTGGCTCACGATCTCCACCAGCTGGGCGCCGCCCTCCGTACCGGCACCGGTGAAGAACAAAATGAGTCCCAGTTCCTTCACCGGCTCCACGATCCGTGGGTCCACCCGCACATCCAGCGGCCCGATGTGGCCCAGATGGCCCAGCAGCAACCCCATCGGCAAGGGGCCGCCGGAGTTTCCCAGGGAAAAGCTGCCGATCCCCGGCAGGGGGATGGTGATGCCGCCCAGCAAAATGCCGCAGGCAATGGCCGCCGCCAGTGGGAAAAAGCCCAGAGCGTCCAGCCGGAAGCGGCGATGGCCGTTCTCCGCCTGCTGCGGCGCCTCCGCGCCGTGGCGCAGCGCCGCACGCTCACGGTCCATGTCCGCGCCCAGCAGCCGGGGCACCATCTGCACGAACAGCACCTTGCAAAGGGTCCCCACCGGGTACATGATGCCGTATCCGGCGGCCACCATGGACACGGCCTCGGCGCTGCCGTGGAACGCCTCCTTGGCGGAGGCAAAGCCCGGCGAGGTGGTGTACGCGCCCGTCATCAGCCCCATGGCCAGAGGCGTCTCCACCCCCGCCAGACGGATCACCGCCACGCACACCAACGAGCCGCTGACCGCGGTAAAAAGGCACAGCAGCACATACGCCGCACCGTGGCGGCGCAGGTTCCCCACAAAGGTGGGGCCGGCGCTGATGCCCACGGAGCCAATGAACAGCACCATGCCGGTGGTCTGCAGCGCCGCGGGAAACGAAACACCGAAGTGGCCGAACACCAGCGCCACCAAAAAAATGGCAGAGCTGCCCAGGCCGATCCCCCGCACCTTGACGGCGCCCACGCAGTAGCCCAGGGCCGCGATCAAAAAAAGCTCCAGCACGGTCAGTGCGCTTTCCTGAATGGAGATCATCAGTCTCTCTCCTTCTTTCGTATTTTTTCGACAATTTAATAGTATATCGCTTCCGGCCGCCATTTTCAATGCGGAGGGCCGGCGAAATCCTTTCGCCGGCCCATGTTACCCTATGTCCGCCATTTACCGGCAGCCACAGCTCCGGCTGTCCGCACAGCCGATGGTGGTATCTCCCGCCGCAATGCACACGCCGTAGCGCACAGGGATGCTGACGCATACCTGCTGCGTCATGGTGATGGTGCAGCTGCTGCCGGAGGCATCGCTGCTGCAGACCACCCGGGGCGAGCCCTGGCAGGTGACAGACACGGTCCCCACCGTGGTGGCCGGCGTCACGGTCAGCGGCGCGGTCATATCCAGGCACTGGGTCACCACTTTGCTGCACCCGTCCAGCGGGCAGGAAGTCTCCGCCTGACCCGCAGGCGTCATATCTTCATTGATTCGCAAGGCAAATCCCTCACTTCCCAAAGTCAACTTCCGGGGGCCCTGCCCCGGAGTCACCCCATTCTATTCCCCGGGGCAAGCTGCGGTGCAAGGTTTCGGAGAAATCACTCTTTCATGCATGTAAAAGGTGTGTTATAATTTCGTTAAAGATATAAAAAGGCAAATGAGGTGTGTTCCATGGACGAAAAACAGGCGCAAAAATTTCATGAGATGACGGAAGCGCCGGTGGGCCGGCTGGTCTGCCGCCTGGCGGCACCGTGCATCATCAGTATGCTGGTCACCGCTTTTTACAATATGGCGGATACGTTTTTTGTGGGTATGCTGAAAAATCCCAGCGCCACCGGCGCCGTGGGCGTGGTCTTTTCCCTGATGGCCATTATCCAGGCCGTCGGCTTCTTTTTCGGCCACGGCAGCGGCAACTTCATTTCCCGGGAGCTGGGAAAGCAGCACATGGAGGAGGCGGAAAACATGGCCGCCACCGGCTTTTTCTCCGCCCTGGCCGCCGGCATTCTCATCTGCCTGCTGGGCCAGCTCTTCCTGACGCCTCTTGCGACGCTCCTGGGCTCCACCCCCACCATCCTGCCCTATTCCCGGGAGTACCTGCGCATCATCCTCTTCGGTGCCCCCTGGATGACCGCCTCCCTGGTCCTCAACAACCAGCTGCGGTTCCAGGGCAGCGCCGCCTACGCCATGGTGGGCATCACCTCCGGCGCCGTGCTGAACATCGCCCTGGACCCCATCATGATCTTCTGGATGGATCTGGGTGTGGCCGGCGCCGCCTGGGCCACCATCATCAGCCAGTTCATCAGCTTCTGCCTGCTGCTGGCCGGCTGTGCCCGGGGCGGCAACCTGCGTATCCATATCTCCAAAGTCCAGCTCAAGCCGGCCTACTATGTGATGATCGTCAAGGGCGGCCTGCCCTCTCTGGGACGCCAGGGCCTGGCCTCCGTGGCCACCATCTGCCTCAATCAGGCGGCCGGCCCCTACGGTGACACCGCCATTGCCGCCATGGGCATCGTCCAGCGCATCACCATGTTCGGCGGCAGCGCCATGATCGGCTTCGGTCAGGGATTCCAGCCGGTGTGCGGCTTCAACTACGGCGCGGGACTGTACAGCCGGGTGAAAAAGGGCTTTTGGTTCTGCGTCAAGACTTCCACCTGCTTTTTGTTTGCCGTGGGGCTCTTGGGCATCGCCTTCGCGCCCCAGCTGATCGCCCTGTTCCAGGATGATCCGGAGGTGATCTCCTACGGCGCGGCAGCCCTGCGCTTCCAGTGCGCCACCTTCTTCTTCCAAGGCTGGATCGTCATGAGCAACATGATGCTCCAGACCATCGGAAAGACCGTGCCCGCCACGTTCGTGGCCATGGCCCGTCAGGGCATCTTCTTCATCCCTATGGTCTTTATCCTCTCCAACACCCTGGGCTTTTTGGGCGTGCAGATCACCCAGTCCGTCTCCGACCTTCTGACGCTGATCTGCGCCATCCCCATCCAGCTTTACATCATGCGGCGGATGGGCAGCGACGTCAAAGTCGCCTCCCCTGCCGACTGATCCGCTTCCGCAAAAAAAGCGCCGCCCGTCCGGG
>CABQCB010000182.1 GCA_902462475.1 uncultured Oscillibacter sp.
CCAGGGCGGCCTCGTGGACGTGGAGGCCGTAGTAGCCCGCGCCGCAGAAGGAGGGGATCAGGGCGGGGTGGACGTTGAGGATGGCGTTGGGGAAGGCGGCCACCATCTCCTCCGTCAGAATGTGCAGGAACCCGGCCAGCACCACCAGTCCGATGTCCAGCTCACGCAGCTTGTCCACCAGGGCCACGGTCATCTCCCGGTTGGAGGCGAAGTCTTTCCGGGCCACCACATAGCCGGGGATGCCGGCCCGGGCGGCCCGCTCCAGGGCGTAGGCGTCGGGCCGGGAGGAGAGCACGGCGGCGATGCGGCCGTTTTTCAGCTCACCCCGGCTCTGGGCGTCGATCAGTGCCTGGAGGTTGGTGCCCCCGCCGGAAACCAAGACGGCAACTCGTACCATGCGCCCTACCCTCAGACCAGCTCCACGCCGGCGTCGCCCTTGATCACGTCGCCGATGACGTAGGACTGCTCGCCCGCCCGGGCCAGCACGTCCAGCGCGTGGCCGACCTGATCCTTGGGGATGGCGATGACCAGGCCGATGCCCATGTTGAAGGTGTTATACATGTCCCGCACGGGGATGTCACCCGACTTCTGAATGAGCTCGAAGATGGCGGGCACGGGGTAGGAGGCGGTGCGGATGCGGGCGGTGAGGCCCTCTTTCATCATGCGGGGCACATTCTCATACAGGCCGCCGCCGGTGATGTGGCTGATGGCCTTGACAGTTACGCCGTGCTGGCGCAGGCATTGGATGGACTTTACATAGATGTGGGTGGGGCGCAGCAGCTCCTCGCCGATGGTGCGGCCCAGCTCGGAGACATAGATATCCAGAGCCTTGGGGTTGTCCAGCAGCACCTTGCGCACCAGGGAGAAGCCGTTGGAGTGGACGCCGTTGGAGCACAGGCCGATGAGCAGATCCCCTTCGCAGAGGGTGGAGCCGTCGATCATGTCGGACTCGTCCACCAGACCCACGGAGAAGCCGGCCAGATCGTACTCGTCCTCGGGGTAGAAGCCGGGCATCTCGGCGGTCTCGCCGCCGATGAGGGCGCAGCCGGCCTGGCGGCAGCCCTCGGTGACGCCGGAGACGATGGCCTCGATGCGGCTGGGCACATTCTTTCCCACAGCCACGTAGTCCAGGAAAAACAGGGGAGAGGCACCGGAGCAGATGATGTCGTTGACGCACATGGCCACGCAGTCGATGCCCACGGTGTCGTGCTTGTCCAGCAGCTGGGCGATGCGCTGCTTGGTGCCCACGCCGTCGGTGCCGGAGACCAGCACCGGCTCGGTCATGCCGGCAAGGTCCGGGGCGAACAATCCGCCGAAGCCGCCGATGTCGGAGACCACGCCGGGGATCATGGTGCGCTCCACGTGCTTGCGCATGAGCCGGACGCCCTCGTAGCCCGCCTCGATGTTGACGCCGGCGGCGGCATAGGACGCGGAATGGGATTCGTTCATGTCAATGCCCTCCTATGGAGTGAAAGATTGGAAACCGGGAAGAAATCATTCCTTCCCGGTCCAGCAATAGGTGCAGATCTTGTCGCGGTCGATGCCGATGGCTTCCAGCAGTCCGTCCAGGGACTGATAGCCCAGGGAGTCAAAGCCCAGCTGCTGGCAGATGGTCTTGAGCAGGCACTGTCCCCGCTCTGTGGAGGCGTCCGCGTACTCGTCGATGTGATTCTGGCCCTCGTCGCCCTCCAGCTCCTGCACGGTCCGGCGGGCAAGCAGGTCCATGTCGGAGTTGTTCCGGGAGAAGTTCAGGTACTTGCACGCATACATGATGGGCGGGCAGGCAGAGCGCATGTGGACCTCCGCCGCGCCGCTGGCGTAAAGGAATTCCACGGTCTCCCGCAGCTGAGTGCCACGGACGATGGAGTCGTCCACGAACAAGAGCTTCTTGCCCTCAATGAGCTCGGGGACGGGGATCTGCTTCATCTTGGCCACCTGGTTGCGCACTTCCTGGTTGGCAGGCATAAAAGAGCGAGGCCAGGTGGGGGTGTATTTGACGAAGGGGCGGGCAAAGGGCTTGCCGCTGCGGTTGGCAAAGCCGATGGCGTGGGGGACGCCGGAGTCAGGCACCCCGGCCACATAGTCCACCTTGGGCAGCAGGCCCCGGGCCACCTCGTCCCGGGCCATGATCTCGCCGTTGCGGTAGCGCATGACCTCCACGTTCATCCCCTCGTAGTTGGAGTTGGGATAGCCGTAGTAGGTCCAGAGGAACGCGCAGATGCGCATCTTCTCCCCGGCGGGGGAGAGGGAGGTGCAGCCCTCCGCCGTGATCTGTACGATCTCACGGGGGCCCAGCTCGTAGCAGGTCTGATAGCCCAGCTTCTGGTAGGCGAAGGACTCGAAGGACACGCAGCACCCGTCCTCGTTTTTGCCCACCAGCACAGGGAGCCGGCCCAGCTTGTCCCGGGCGGCGATGATGCCGTCCGGGGTGAGGATGAGGATGGTGGTGGAGCCGTCGATCACGTCCTGGGCGTGGCGGATGCCGTCCACCAGGGTGTCGCACTGGTTGATGAGGGCCGCCACCAGCTCCGTTTCGTTGATCTTGCCGTTGGACTGGGCCATGAACTGATGGCCGTGGTCGGAAAAGTATTTCTCCACCAGGGACTCGGCGTTGTTGATGATGCCCACGGTGGTGATGGCATAGAGCCCCAGGTGGGAGCGCACCAACAGCGGCTGGGGATCGGTATCGGAGATGCAGCCGATGCCGCTGGTACCGTGGAACTGGGAGAGGTCCCGCTCGAATTTGGTGCGGAACGGGGAGTTTTCAATGTTGTGGATCTGGCGCTGGAACCCGTCGGTGGGGTCATAGATGGCCATGCCGCCCCGGCGGGTGCCCAGATGGGAGTGGTAGTCCACTCCGAAGAAGACGTCAAGCACACAATCCCGCTTGGAGATTGTGCCGAAAAAACCGCCCATCGTCGTCTCCTCCGCCGCTCAGGCGAAGAACAGCTTGGACAGGGTCATGGGATCGATGTACTGGCCGTCCTTGTAGACGCGCATGTTGCCGGAGGCCACCTCGTCGATGAGCATCACGTTGCCGTCGGCGTCGTAGCCGAACTCGAACTTGATGTCATAGAGCACCAGGCCCTTTTCCTTCAGGTCGTCGGCCACGATCTGGGTGATCTTCTGGGTCATGTCCTTGATGTCGTCGTACTGCTTTTCGGTCATAACGCCCAGGACCACCAGGCCGTCCTTGGTGACCAGGGGATCGCCCTTTTCGTCGTTTTTGAAGGTGGTCTCCACATAGGCGGGCAGGTCGGCGCCCTCGGCCACGTACTCACCGTAGCGGCGCAGGAAGCTGCCCACGGCCTTGTGGCGGCAGATGACCTCCAGGCCCTTGCCGAAGACCTTGGCGGGGAGGACCTCCATGGTGGTGTCGTCCAGGTTGGCGGAGACGAAGTGGGTCTTGATGCCGGCGGCGTTGATCTTCTCGAAGAAGTAGATGGACATCCGCAGGTTCACGTCGCCCACGCCGTCGATGGTCAGACCGACAGAGTTTTCACCGGGATCAAACACGCCGTCCTTGCCGGTGCAGTCGTCCTTGAACTTGAGCAGATAGTGGCCGTTGTCCAGGGCGTAGACGTTTTTGGTCTTACCGGTGTAAACAAGCTTCTTTTCCATGTGAGGATACCTCCATATTAAAATAAATAGCTTTTGTGAAAACCAGATGGGGCGAGGCGTTTACGCCTCCAGCTCAGATTGCAGGGCCGCTTCCTTTACGGCGATGCGTTCGGCCATGTCCGAGCGCTGGGCGTCCAGCTTGGCGGCCAGGGCGTCATCGCTCACGGCCAGGATCTGGGCGGCCAGTACGGCGGCGTTCTTGGCACCATTGATGGCCACGGTGGCCACGGGGATGCCGCTGGGCATCTGTACGGTGGCAAGCAGGGCGTCCAGTCCGTCCATGGCGCCGCCCTTCATGGGGATGCCGATGACGGGCAGGGTGGAGTTGGCGGCAAAGGCACCGGCCAGATGGGCGGCCATGCCCGCCGCGCAGATCAGAACGCCGAAGCCATTGGCCCGGGCAGAGCGCGCGAAGTTGGCCGCGGCGGCGGG
>CABQCB010000183.1 GCA_902462475.1 uncultured Oscillibacter sp.
GGCGGCCTTACTCTCTAAAATCGCAGCGGCGCGGGAAATTCCCGCGCCGCTGTTTGCGTATGAATTAAGGATCGGCCTTTGACGCTTCGGGCTTGCCCGGCAGGACGTGGTTGACCGCCATTGCCACCAAAATGCCCACTGCGGTTTCCAGCATACGGGCCACGGTGTAGAAATACCGCTCCTGTCCACTGTGAGAAAGCATGATGGAACAGCACACGATCGCTGAGATGGCGCAGGCGCTGGGCCGGTTCAGGACATTGCACAGGTAGATGCATGCGAGAGTACCAACACCGCACACCAGCACCAGCACCACGGGGTGTCCCCAATAGGTGGTGACACTCACGCATAGCAGCCCCAGTAAGCCGCCGATCAGGGTGCCCAGCAGGCGGGAAACCCCCTGCTTCCATGTAGCGCCGACCGAGCTTTGCATGCACACGATTGAGGCAATACAGGCATAAAAGGGACCAAGCTGGTCGATAAAGCGGGTCCCTTCCGCAGTGCCGAGCGCCTCCAAGGGCAGAAAGATGGCCAGAGAAAGCATCACGGCCACCGTTGTCTTGATGGTGCGCATACCAGGCAGAGGTATCTTCTGTCTCATAGTCGTTCCCTGTCAGAAGGGCAGGTTCAGCCCTCCCGTGAGCTTGGACATCTGACTGGCGGCATCGTCGCTGGCCTTGCGCATGGCCTCATTCACCGCGGCCACGATCAGATCCTGGAGCATATCTACGTCGTCGGGGTCCACTGCCTCCGGGTCGATGGTGACCTGGGTCAGCTCTTTTTTGCCGGATACCACAGCCGTCACCACACCGCCGCCGGCGCTGGCCTCATAGCTCTTGCTTTCCAGCTCTTCCTGAGCCTTGAGCATATCCTGCTGCATCTTTTGAGCCTGACGGAGCATGCTGCTCATGTTCCCGCCCATGCCGCCCATCCCGCGGCTTCCAAATCCTTTTGCCATAGCTTCCATACCTCCTGAGGTTTATTCCACGATGAGATTGTCCAGCCCCTCGGCCAGAAACGCCTCCAGAGCGTCAGGCTCATTCTCAGACGGCCCGGAAGGGGAGACCGCCTCTGGCGGTGCCTGACCCACCAGGACCTCCACCTGAATGGGGGTGCCTGCCAGCCGGGCCGCGCTCTGTGCCACCTTATCCAGCACGGACTTTTTGCCGATCATCCCTTTAATGAAGTCGTTCCCAGCCCAGAGAGATAACGTATTCCCCTCCAGCCGCCCTTCCACCATGTCGGGATTGGAGAGAAAAATGTAGTCCCCCATCTCAATTTCCGATCGCAGGGCATCCCGCAGAGCGGCCCATCCGGGCCAGCCGCTGGAGACCGGAGCGGGGGCCTCTACGTGGACCGGGAGCGGAAAGGCGGCAGGATCCGCCTTCTCAGGGGCGGCAGGGTTGGGCGCCTGCTGCTTTGTCGGCGGAGCGGGAACCTCCCAGGGAGGCGGACCGTCCGTGGACTGCGCCGGCCTGACAGAACTTGCCGTAGCTGGGGCGGCGGGAGCGGCAATCACGCCGCCCTGTTCCAGCCGGGACAGCCGGGCATTAAGACCGGCTGGCGTGTCATCCAAAGTGGGATCGCATAGGGTGATTAGGCACAGCTCCGCGTCAGTGCGGCGGCTGGACGAGCGGGCCATATCCGCACCGGTCTGCTGTAAGCGGGTGAGCATCTGTACCAGCCGGGGCACCTGGAACCGGCTGGACAGCCGCTTCAGAGTGGTTTCGTCAAAGCCGCCGGTCATCAGCCCGCCGCCCCCCTGGGAGGCGGTCTTGCGCACCAGCAGGTCCCGGGTCAGGGCGGCCAGCTCGCCAATCAGGGCGGACATTTCCTTGCCCCCGGCGTAAAGGTGGTCCAGCCGAGTCAGGGCGGCGGCAGCATCCCCGTCGGCAATAGAATCCATAAGAGCGGCGGTCTCCAAATTGCCCGCCAGGCCCAAAGTAGAGAAGATCTCCCCCTCGTCCACCCGGCTGCCCGCCCCGGCGCACTGGTCCAGCAGAGACAGGGCATCCCGCATGCCCCCGTCGGCCAGACGGGCGAGCAGGTTGGCGCCGTCGTCGGTCAGGTTAATGCCCTCCTGTCCGGCCACATAGCGCAGCCGTCCGGCAATTTCCTCGGCACGGATACGTTTGAAGGCGAACTGCTGGCAGCGGCTCTTGATGGTGGCAGGGACCTTGTGGATCTCGGTGGTGGCCAGGATGAACATGAGGTGTTCCGGCGGCTCCTCCAAAATCTGGAGCAGGGCGTTGAACGCCTGGGCGGAGAGCATATGGACCTCGTCCACAATGTAAACCCGTTTTTTCACCGTGGCGGGGGTGTACATAGCCTCGTCCAAAATGGCCCGGATATCGTCTACCCGGTTGTTGGAAGCGGCGTCAAGCTCCAGCACGTCCAGCACGGAGCCGTTTTCAATGCCCAAACAAGAGGAACAATGGTTGCACGGGTTGCCGTCCTGAGGGTCCTGGCAGTTCACCGCCCGGGCTAGAATCTTGGCGCAGGTGGTCTTGCCGGTGCCCCGGGTGCCGGTGAAGAGGTAGGCGTGGCTCAGCCGTCCGGCGGCCACCTGACGCTTGAGGGTTTCGGTGATGTGTCCCTGGCCCACCACGTCGTCAAAGGTGCGGGGCCGCCATTTGCGGTATAGGGCTTGGTACATCTCCAGTCACCTCGTGAAACTAAAAATGCTTCGGCGTAAGACAAGGCCGCGCACCGGCCTTTGAAGGACGGACTATGCCCGTTACCCATACAGCCGGCTCAAGATCGGCAGCCCCACGGCACACCTGGCGGTCCGCTTAGTGCTGCTCGGTTCCCCGCCTGACACGGTTCACGGGGCCGGGTTGCGCGGGACCGATCTATCATCGCTGCTTATATGGGGCAGGCGGCACAGCCCGCCTCCGGGGGCCGGGATTCATCCCTGCTGTAGCGGATTGCAGGTACAGGGCACCGCTATCTCCCCAACTAGCGCGGCCTTGTCCTGCGCCGAAGCGAAACAAAGCTAAATGGTATTGTACTATATCTTTCTGAAATTATCAACCAAAAAATATTTTCTTTTCCCGCCGGGGATAGCGCTGGTTCCAGCCAGCTGCGGAAGCGGAAAAAATACCGGATAGAGGCGGGAAAAAGGGGGATTGACAAATCAGAGGTTTTCCTGTATCCTTTTGGTTAGCAAAAACTAACTAAATGGAAATATTTTTTTGAGAGACGATTAGCTTAGACTAACTGAAAGGAGGAGGCAGTTCCTTGACATTGGAAGAAGCGATGATCGAGCACTGTGCGCCCACGCTGGCCGGGGTGAAATCCGCCGGGCTGTTCCGCTTTTCCCCTCAGGAGCCGGGGCGGTTTGCCCGGCAGTTCAGGGAGTGGCGCGGGGCGCTGGACCGCCGGGGGCTGAACTTGCTGGTGCTGAAGCGGTGCCGCAGAACAGGCGCTTATTTGCTGTACATTTACCGGGAGAGCGTCCTGTCCCGGGAACTGGCTGCCCCGCAGGTGCGGACTTACCTGGCAGAGCTGGGGTATCACGCCGGGGGGGAGTGCCGTGCCCTGCTGCGGCAGCTGGCGGGCCGGCTGTGCTTCCAGGAGGAGTTCCCCCATGAGATTGGCCTGTTTTTGGGCTATCCCCTAGAGGATGTAAAGGGGTTCATTCAAAACAAAGGGCAGGGTTACGCCTGCTGCGGCCTGTGGAAAAGCTATGGGGACCCAAGGGCGGCCCGGCGGTATTTTGACCGCTGCCGGGCATGCACCGCCGCCTATAAGCGGCGGTATGCCGCCGGTGTCCCCCTGGAGCGGCTGATCGTGGCGGCGTGACCTGCGTTTTGCAAAGCTGCATTACTGGAAAGGAATGATGAGTATGAATCAGGTAGCAATCGTATTTTGGAGCGGCACCGGCAACACGGAGATGATGGCCAACTGCATCGCCGATGGAGTCCGGGAGGCGGGCGGAGAGGCCGTCCTGATTGCGCCCGGGGAGTTTTCCGCCGGACGGCTGGACGAATTCGGCGCGGTGGCTTTTGGCTGTCCGTCCATGGGGGTGGAGCAGCTAGAGGATGGGGAGTTTGA
>CABQCB010000184.1 GCA_902462475.1 uncultured Oscillibacter sp.
TCGCCCGGGCGGCGGCGGAGGTCTGCGCCGCCAACGGTATCCATGTCCGGATCTTTGAATCCCTCCGCCCCACGCCGGAGCTGAGCTTCGCCGTGCGGGAGTACCGCTGCCAGGCGGGCATCAACGTCACCGCCAGCCACAACCCCAAGGAGTACAACGGCTACAAGGTCTACTGGGAGGACGGCGCCCAGCTGCCTCCCCGCCACGCCGACGCCATCGCCAAGCGGCTGGAGGAGCTGGACATCTTCAACGACATCAAGACCATGCCCTATGACGAGGCCGTCTCCAAGGGCATCATCGAGGTGCTGGGCGCCGAGACCGACGAGAAGTTCCTCGCCAACGTCATGGCCCAGGTGAACGATCCCGAGACCGTGGCCAAGGTGGCCGATACCTTCAAGCTGGTCTACACCCCCTTCCACGGCACCGGCTATCAGCTCATCCCCGAGGCACTGCACCGGCTGGGCATCAAGCACCTGATCTGCGTTCCCGAGCAGATGGTGGTGGACGGCAACTTCCCCACCGTGGTCTCCCCCAACCCGGAAAACCCCGAGGGCTTCGCCCTGGCCGTGGAGCTTGCCAAGAAGGAGGGCGCCGACTTCATCTTAGGCTCCGACCCCGACGCCGACCGGGTGGGCATCATGGTCCGCACCAAGGACGGCTCTTTCCAGGTCATCTCCGGCAATCAGACCGGCGTGCTGCTGCTGGACTATCTCATCGGCGCCATGAAGCGCGCCGGCAAGCTGCCGGAAAAGGCCGTGGCCCTCAAGACCATCGTCACCACGGAGATGGCCCGGAAGGTGGCCGAGGTCAACGGCCTCGCCTGCTACGACACCTTCACCGGCTTCAAGTTCCTGGCTGAGAAGAAGGACAAGCTGGAAAACGCCGGCGAGGGCAAGGTGATCTTCGCCTACGAGGAGTCCTACGGCTACATGCTGGGCGACTACGTCCGGGACAAGGACGCCGTCACCGCCTCGTTGCTGCTCACCGAGATGGCCGCCTGGTACGCCGCCCAGGGTCTGACGCTGGCCGACGCCCTGGAAAACCTCTACAAGAAGTACGGCTACTACGCCGAAAAGACCCACAACCTGGTCATGCCCGGCCTGGACGGCCTCAAGGACATGGCAAACCTCATGGCCTCCTTGCGCCAGCAGCCCCCCGCCCAGATCTCCGGCGTGGACGTGGTGGTCCGCAAGGACTACACCGACGGCTCCGTGGTGGACTGCCGCACCGGCGAAAAGAGCTCCATGGAGCTCTCCGGCTCCAACGTGCTGCGCTTTGAGCTTGCCGACGGCACCACCATCCTGGTGCGCCCCTCCGGCACCGAGCCCAAGATCAAGGTCTACATCCTGACCCAGGGCGCCGACGCTGCCGCCTGCGCCGCCAACGTGGAAAAATACGGCCAGTGGGTCAAGAGCCTGCACTAAAGTCCCCGCTTTCCCGCCCCGGCACATCCTTGGATGTGCCGGGCTTTTTTATTCTTGACATATGTCCAAAATGCGTTATAATGGGCATATGTTCAAAAAGGAGGATGCGCCATGCCCCGCAACGCAAAATGCCGCCGGGTGTGCCGGATGCCCGACCACTGCCGCTTCTCCCCGGACAGCCCCGCCGAAGCTGAGGCCGTGGCGCTGACGGTGGAAGAATACGAAGCGGTCCGGCTCATGGACTACCTGGGCCTTACCCAGGAGGAGGCCGCCGAACAGATGGGGGTGGCCCGGACCACCGTGCAGCGGATCTACGCCCAGGCCCGGCGGAAGCTCTCCATTTTCTTGGTGGAGGGCCGGCCGCTGACCATCGGCGGCGGCAGCTATTCCCTCTGCCCCCGGCAGACCCGGTCCGGCTGCGGCAAGCTGTGCGGTTCGTGCGCACACGGAAAGGAAGCACAATCATGAAAATCGCAGTTACTTACGAAAACGGAATGGTGTTCGGCCACTTCGGCCACACGGAGCAGTTCAAGGTCTATGAGGTGGAGGACGGCAAGGTGGTCTCCGCCCAGGTCTGCCCTACCAACGGTAGCGGCCACGGTGCTCTGGCGGGCTTCCTGGCCCAGCACGGCGTGGACTGCCTCATCTGCGGCGGCATCGGACCCGGCGCCCAGATGGCCCTGGCCCAGGCGGGCATCAAGCTCTACGCCGGCTGCACCGGCGGCGCCGACGAGCGGGTGGCCGAGCTGCTGAACGGGACTTTGACCTATGCCGAGTCCGCCACCTGCGACCATCACCACGACGGTGAGGCCCACACCTGCGGCGACCACGGCTGCGGCGAGCACCACTGCGGCAGCCATAGCTGCCACGACTGACCCCAAAGCCCCCTGTCTCCCCTCCAGAAGGCAGGGGGCTTTTCCCTGCCAAAAAGCAGACGCTCCCCTCGCCGCTTTTTATGGTCTTTGCCGGAGAAAAGCGGTTGACAAGGCCTCCTCTTTCCGATAATATAATATGTCGAATGAATCAAAGAGGAAGGAGAACTGACATGAGTCTGCTGCTGACCGGCGGGGCCGTTTTCCGGGATGGAAAGTTCCAGAATATGGATATTTCCATTGACCAGGGCCGTATTGTTTCCGTTTCCCCCTCCCTTCCCCGTGAAGGCGCTTCCGTCATTGAATTGCATGATCGTTTGGTAGTTCCAGGTTTCGTTGATGTCCATGTTCATCTTCGGGAGCCTGGTTTTTCTTATAAGGAGACGGTGTTCTCCGGCACGGCGGCGGCCGCTGCCGGCGGCTACACCGCCGTGTGCGCCATGCCCAACCTCAAGCCCGTGCCCGACTGCCGGGAAAACCTGGCCCAGGAGCTTGCCGCCATCCAAAGAGACGCCAAGGTGCATGTCTATCCCTACGGCGCCATCACCCGGGGCGAATCCGGCGCGGAGCTTGCGGATATGGCCGCCATGGCCCCGGACGTGGCGGGCTTTTCCGACGATGGAAAGGGCGTCCAGTCCCCGGACATGATGCGCCGCGCCATGGAGCTTGCCAAGTCTCTGGACAAGCCTATCGTGGCCCACTGTGAGGATGAGTCGCTGCTGGCAAAGGGCTGGTGCGTCCACGACGGGGCCTACGCCGCCGCCCACGGCCTCACCGGCAACGCCTCCGAGAGCGAGTGGCGCCAGGTGGAGCGGGATATCGCCCTGGTGCGGGAGACCGGCTGCCGCTACCATGTGTGCCACATCTCCACCAAGGAATCCGTCTCCCTCATCCGCGCCGCCAAGGCCGAGGGCCTGCCCATCACCTGCGAGACCGGCCCCCACTATCTGGTGCTGTGCGACGAGGACCTGCAGGACGACGGCCGCTTCCGCATGAATCCCCCCATCCGCTCCGCCGCCGACCGGCAGGCGCTGCTGGAAGGACTCCTGGACGGCACCATCGACTGCATCGCCACCGACCACGCCCCCCACTCTCCCCAGGAGAAGTCCGGCGGGCTGCAGCATAGCCTCAACGGCATCGTGGGTCTGGAGTGCGCGTTCCCCATTCTCTACACCCAGCTGGTGGCCCCCGGCCTGGTGCCCCTGGACGTGATCCTGAAGGCCCTGTGCATCCGGCCCCGGGAGATCTTCGGCCTGGCCGGCGGCGCCATCGAGCCCGGCGCCCCGGCGGACCTTGCCGTGCTGGATCTGAACCGGCCCCACACCATCGACGCCGCCGCGTTCCGCTCTCTGGGACACGCCACCCCCTTCGACGGCTGGGGCGTGGGCGCCGCCGTGGCGCTGACCCTCTGCGGCGGGGGAATCGTCCACCACGACCTTGGAAATGAGGAGGAGCTATGAAAAAATCTCTCTTTACGTTGGAGCATACCCGCCAGCTGACGGAGGATACCTATGAGGTCCTCCTCTCCGGCGACACCTCCGCCATCACCGCGCCGGGCCAGTTCGTCAACATCGCCCTGCCCGGCAATTACCTGCGCCGCCCCATTTCCATCTGCAACTGGGATGACCAGGGACTGCTGCTTTTGGTGAAGGTAGTGGGCAAGGGCACCCACGATCTGGTCCGCTGCGTGCCCGGCACGGAGCTGGAC
>CABQCB010000185.1 GCA_902462475.1 uncultured Oscillibacter sp.
CGTCCACTCCGTCTCATTGTCTGTAAAGCACTCCAGGATCTGCAAAGCCCGGAGGATGCTGGAAACCTGTTCTTTTGCCATGGGTTGCTCCTTTCTCTTCCGCAGGCCGCGGTAAGTCCCGGGTCTGCCCCGGTTCCGCGGACACCTGCCGGCGGACATCTCCGGATCGGGGAAAGACCGCACGGCAGCATTCTCGGCCGCTTGACAACCGCCTGGGAAGCGCCTATGATGAGTATAACACATGGCCGCTGGCTTGTGAATCGTTTTGCGGGATAAATATGGAACATTATTCCGCATGATGGAAGTTTTGACCGCTGCGGTGCCGCCTGCCCTGGTATGGAAGCAGGCCCTCCGGTCCGGCTTTTGTCTGCGATCCAATTCCAGAATGTACTCAGCACCGTCCGCTCCCGGAAACTTTTTCCGGCAGTGCGGGCGGCAAACAACACGAGGAGGTCTAGCACAACATGTCTGACGTTAAAAAACTCAACCACGAACAAGTGATGGAGATCATTCCCCACCGGGACCCCATGCTGCTGATCGACGAGGCCACCGAGTTTGTCCCCGGTGAGCGGATCGTTGCCACCTTCTGGGTAGATCCTGCCCGTGAGATCTTCAAGGGCCACTTCCCCGGGGATCCCGTGCTGCCCGGTGTGTACACCGTAGAGGCCACGGCCCAGGCCACGGATCTGGTTTTGATGACCAAGCCGGAATATGTGGGCAAGACACCACTGTTCCTGGGTATCAACAACGTGCGCTTCCGGAAAAAGATCCTCCCCGGCGACACGCTGGAGATCCACTCCGAGCTGATGAGTGAGCGGCCGGAAAAGGCCATTGCCACCTGCAAATGCCAGGTATTCAACGGCGGTGAGCTGGCAGCGGAGACGGAAGTCACCATTGCCATGCGGTAAAATCCAAAAAACAGCAGACGCCCCGGTCTTTTGACCGGGGCGTTTGTTTTTTGCAGGAGACTCCCTCCGCCTTCATGGGAGAAAATCCCTGTGTACATCGGTCCACTGCCACTTCAGGCAAAAAAATCCCCGCCTGCCATTGCGGCAGGCGGGAAACTTTTTAAAGTGCCGTTCAGACACCCTCCCGGTGCAGGAGGGCCAAGATGCGGGCATCGTCCTCCACCGTGGCGTTGGGCATGGGGAAGGTGCCGGTGCTGCTGGCGGCAATGCCGCGCAGTCTGCAGGCTTCCTTCAAAACCGGCAGGAACGGATCCCGGATGGCATACAGGTCCATCAGGCGGTCGATGGACTGCTGGCCCTTGGCGATGCCGGCCAGATCATTGTCCCGGAACGCCTTGGCCCAGGCGGCGCAGATCTCGGGCACCACGTTGCTCAGTGCCGCGATGCAGCCGTCACCGCCGGCCATAATGTTGTGGGCAAAGTTGTCGTCAAAGCCGGAATAGACTTCAAAGCCGGGGATCTGGGACTTGACCACCTTGATCAGCTCCCGGGTGTGATCCATGCCGGGAATGGTGTCCTTGATGCCCACGATGTTGGGATGCATCTGAGCCAGCTGCAGCACGGTCTCGGCAGGGACGGACGTGCCGGTGTTGGCGGGGAAGTTATAGATGTAGATGGGGCCATTGATCTTACCGGCCAGGCGGTCATAGTACTGCAGCAGTGCCTCGGCGCCAAACCGGAAATAGTAGGGAGGCAGGATCATGACTGCGTCCGCGCCCTGCTCCAGGCAGTAGTTGGAAAAGTCCACGATCTCATCCGCCACCATGCTGCTGGTGCCGATGATCAGCTTCACCCGGTGATCCACCCGCTCAATGGCAAACCGGGCCATCTCCCGGCGCTCATCCATGGGCATGGCGAAGAACTCGCTGGAGCTGCCCTCCACCAGAATTCCGTCAACGCCTTTTTCGATCAGATTGTCGAAGAGTCTCCCCTGGCTCTCCAGATCCAGGCTGCCGTCCTCGCGGAACAAGGTAATAGCCGGAGTCAAATACGCTGCTTTCATTTCGTGATGCTCCCTTTCCTGTTTTCCGTATTACGGAATCATTTTCCGAAATATTACTTTGCAAAATGGCATCGTTTTCTGATGCCTGTTTAAACATACCTCGCTGAATGGGATTTGTCAAGCATCCCCGGCATCTTCATCGTTTTGCCCGCAATCCGGCGGTTTTTTCTTCCACCTCTATGCAAAAAGCCCGCACCCATGTAAAGGTGCGGGCTTTTTACAGCTTTCAATTCCGACAATCTTTTGCTTATTCCAGGCCGGCGCCCTTCATGGCAGAGAGGGCGTGATCGGTGTAGAGCTTGTAGAAGCCCTTGCGCTTCTCGCGGGGCAGGATGCCCTTCTCAGCGCGCTTGGCCAGCTCTGCCGTAGCCTCTTCCACCGTGCAGGGCACGCCGTGGATACCCGTCATGTTGATGGTACGGTTCTCCACGCTGTAAGAGATCAGGTCGCCGTCCTCCAGGAATGCGATGGGGCCGCCGGCAGCAGCCTCGGGGCTGACATGGCCGATGGCGGCGCCGCGGGTGGCACCGGAGAACCGGCCGTCGGTGATCAGCGCCACAGAACCATTGATCCGCTCGTCGCAGCAGATGGCCTCGGTGGTCATCAGCATCTCGGGCATACCGCAGCCGCGGGGGCCTTCATAGCGGATAATGATGACTTCGCCGGGATTGATCTGGTTGTTGACCACGGCGTCGTGGGCGTCCTCCTCGTGGTTGAACACCCGGGCCTTGGCGTTGACCACTTCCCGCTGGTTCATGGCGCAGGCGGAGTACTTCAGCACGGAGCCCTCGGGAGCGATGTTGCCCTTCAGGATGGCCACGGAGCCCTTCTCGGGAGCCTTCTCCACCGGGAAGATCACCTGATCGCGGGTCAGGCCGTAGTTGGCAAGGTAGCCCAGGTTCCGGTCGAACCAGTTGTCCTTGTGCAGGTCCTCCAGGTTCTCGCCCAGGGTCTTGCCGGTGACGGTCATCACGTCCAGATCCAGCATATCCCGCAGCATCCACTGCACCATGGGGATGCCGCCGGCGAACCAGAAGGACTCCGTCAGCTGGGTGCCGGAGGGGAAGATGTTGCCCAGGTGGGGCACCTGATGGTTGATCTCGTCGAAGAGCTCGATGGGCAGGTCATAGCCCAGCTCCCGGGCGATGGAGGGCAGATGGATGGTGGCGTTGGTGGAGCCGCCGATGGCGCTGTGGACGATGATGGCGTTCTTGAACGCCGCGGGGGTCATGATCTTGCTGGCGGTGATGTCCTTCTCCACCAGCTCCATGATCTTCCGGCCGGCATAGCGGGCGTACTGGATGATGTCACGCATGGTGGCAGGAGCCAGAGCCGCGCCGGGCAGCGTCATGCCCAGAGCCTCGGCGATGCACTGCATGGTGGATGCGGTGCCCAGGAAGGTGCACGCGCCCACGGACGGGCAGCCGGTCAGCTTATAATCCCGCACTTCCTGGGGGGTGATGGCGTCCTTGCGCTTCTGACGCAGGGAGATGTCGCCGGCCACCAGGGACGTGGTCATGTTGGGGCCGGGCCGCATGGAGCCGCCGGGCATGAAGATGGTGGGGATGTCCATCCGGGCCGCCGCCTTCAGGTGGGCGGGAATGGACTTGTCGCAGCTGGACATCAGGATCATGCCGTCCCAGGGCACTGCGGAGGCGTGGACTTCCACCATATTGGCCAGCGCTTCACGGGATGCCAGCACCACGTTCATGCCGTCATGGCCCTGGGCGCAGCCGTCGCAGATGTCCGTGGCATAGTACTTGGCAGGCTTGCCGCCCTTTTCGTACACGCCGTACACCGCCTGCTCCACCAGCTGGTTCAGGTGCCAGCTGCCGGGGTGAGAGTCGCCGTACACGCTCTCCACCATGATCTGAGGCTTTTCAATGTCCGTGTCGTCCCAGCCCGTGCCCATTTCCAGGGAATCGAACTGCGCCCACAGCATCCGATCGTCATGACTTTTCTGCATCATTTGCTTTTTCTCCTTTTTACCTTTGATTGGATGGTT
>CABQCB010000186.1 GCA_902462475.1 uncultured Oscillibacter sp.
CCCGCTCCGCCTTTTTGCGGATCATCTCCAACTCCTCGTCGCTGGCCCGCTGGCAGGCCAGCGCCACGGTGGCCGGCTCGAAAATGAGCCGCATCTCAAAAAGGTCCTTGGCACGCACCCGGGACCGCAGCCCCGCCAGCACCGTCAGGTCCACGCCGCCGGCAGGCAGCGTCTCCGCCACGAAGGTGCCCCGGCCCCGGCGGATCTCCAAAACCCCCTGCGCCACCAGGAACGAAATGGCCTCCCGCAGCGTGGTACGGCTGACCTTCAGTGCCTCGCTGAGCTCGTTTTCGTTGGGCAGCTTGCTTCCGGGGGCATAGCGTCCCTCATCCACGATCATCTCATACAGCCGGTCCGCCGTCCGCTCCGACAGCTTGATCTTTCTGGTCTCTTCCATTTCGATCCCTCCATTGTATCCGCAGGGCACACCATTCCCGGCGCAGTCAGCCGGGTGCCGCGGATTTGCTTGCGTCTGCGCAGAATCCTCTTGACATCATATTTCTTTGAGAGTACAATGACATCATACAACAAAGGCAAAAATAATACAACACCTTGCCGCAGAAAATTTTCCCAACAGGAGGTGCTCCTCTTTTGACGGCAGATCATATTTGCACCCACCGCCTGTCCATCATCACCGGACACTACGGCACCGGAAAAACCGAGTTTGCCGTGAACCTGGCGCTGCAGCTGGCAGCGCTGGGAAAGCAGGTGATGCTGGCGGACCTGGATATTGTGAATCCCTACTTCCGCTCCCGGGAGCGCAAGGCTGTCCTTGAGAACGCGGGCATCCGTCTGGTGGCCTCTTCCCAGGCCTGCACGGACGCGGACGTACCCGCCCTGCCTGCGGAGCTTCTGACCATTCTGGAAAACCGGGAGGTCACCGGCGTGCTGGATATCGGCGGCGATCCGGTGGGCGCCCGGGTACTGGCCCGCTTCCACGAAAAAATCACCGCGGAAGACTACCAGCTCATTTACGTGCTCAATGCCAACCGGCCGGAGGTCCGCCACGTGGACGCCGCCGTGGAGTACCTGCGCTCCATCGAGGCCGTCACGGGCCTTACCTGCACAGGCATCGTCAACAACACCCATCTTTGCGGCGAGACCACGCCCGCCGAGATCCGCAAGGGCGCGGCGCTGGCCGCCCAAGTGTCCGAAAAGACCGGTATCCCGGTACTGTGCCATGTGGCCCTGGACCGGTTCGCCCCGGAGCTGTCCGACCTGTCGGAACCCGTTTTTCCGATCACCATACAAATGAAAAAGCCGTGGGAATGACCACGCAAGAGGAAAAAGGAGGAGTTATCCAATATGACCGCGAAAGTAACCTTTGACTCTGACCGGTGCAAAGGATGCGAGCTGTGCGCGTCCGTGTGCCCCAAGCACATCGTTGCCATCGATCAGACGGTGATCAACCGTAAGGGATATCATCCCGCCACGGTGACGGACATCACGGCATGCATCGCCTGCGCCAGCTGCGCCAAGATCTGCCCCGACTCCATCATCACCGTAGAAAAGTTCTGAAAAAGGAGGTCATTCACAGTGGAAAAGGAACTTTGGAAAGGTAACGAAGCCATCGCTGAGGCCGCCATCCGCGCCGGCTGCGACTGCTTCTTCGGCTATCCCATCACCCCCCAGAGCGAAGTGCCCGAGTATATGTCCTTACATATGCCCCAGCACGGCAAGGTCTTTGTCCAGTCCGAGTCCGAGGTGGCGGCCATCAACATGGTCTACGGCGCCGCCGGTGCCGGCATGCGGGCCATGACCTCCTCTTCCTCCCCCGGCATCAGCCTCAAGCAGGAGGGCATCACCTACATCGCGGCCGCGGAGCTGCCCTGCGTCATCGTCAACTGCATGCGCGGCGGCCCGGGCCTGGGCACCATCCAGCCCGGTCAGGGCGACTACTTCCAGGCCACCCGCGGCGGCGGCAACGGCGACTACCGCACCGTGGTCCTGGCGCCCTCCAACATCCAGGAGGCCGTGGACTTCACCCAGGAGGCCTTTGACATCGCCGATCTGTACCGCAACCCCGTGGTCATCCTGGCGGACGGCCTCATCGGCCAGATGATGGAGCCCATCGAGTGGCACGAAGTGCCCAAGCGCGCGCTGCCTCCCAAGGACTGGGCCACCACCGGCAAGCACGGCCGTGACCACACCAATGTCATCAACTCTTTGTACATGGACCCCGAGGAGTGCGACCATCACAACGCCGACCTGGAGGCCAAGTACAAGCTGATCGCCGAGAAGGAAGTCCGCTGGGAGATGAAGGACTGCGAGGACGCCGAGCTGGTCATCACCGCTTACGGCACCCCCGCCCGTATCGCCCTCAGCGCGCTGGAGACCCTGCGTGCCCAGGGCATCAAGGCCGGTCTGTTCCGTCCCATCACGCTGTGGCCCTTCCCCGAAAAGCCCCTGCATGAGCTGGCATCCCAGTCCCACGTCAAGGCATTTTTGGACGTGGAGATGAGCGCCGGCGGCCAGATGATCGACGATATCCGTCTGAGCGTCGAGGGCCAGAAGCCCATCGCTTACCTGGGCCACGCCGGCGGCGTGATGCCCACCATCGAAGAAATCGTGGAATCGGCCAAGAAGGCTTTGAAGGAGGCACAGTAACATGGCGATCGTATATCAAAAGACCAAGGGCCTGACGGATGCCGAGCTCCACTACTGCCCCGGCTGCCACCACGGCATCATCCACAAGCTGGTGGCGGAAGTGCTGGAGGAGATGGGACTGCTGGACGACGCCATCGGCGTGTGCCCCGTAGGCTGCTCCGTCTTTGCCTATAAGTATTTCAACTGCGACATGCAGGAGGCTGCCCACGGCCGCGCTCCCGCTGTGGCCACCGGCATCAAGCGCACCCATCCCACTCAGCCGGTGTTCACCTACCAGGGCGACGGCGACCTGGCCTCCATCGGCGCGGCGGAGATCGTCCACGCTGCCATGCGCGGTGAGAAGTTCACCACCATTTTCGTCAACAACGCCATTTACGGCATGACCGGCGGCCAGATGGCCCCCACCACCCTCATCGGCCAGAAGGCCACCACCTGCCCCCTGGGCCGTACCGTGGAGCAGGCCGGCATGCCCATCCGGGTGGCGGAGATGCTCTCCACTCTGGACGGCTGCGTCTATGCCGAGCGGGTGTGCGTCACCGACATCGCCCACCTGAACAAGGCCAAGAAGGCCATCCGCAAGGCCTTTGAAAAGCAGATGGCCGGCGAGGGCTTCACCTTCGTGGAAGTCCTGTCCACCTGCCCCACCAACTGGGGCATGACGCCTCTGAAGGCCAAGGAGTGGCTGGAGGAGAAGATGATCCCCTACTATCCTCTGGGTGTCATCAAGGAAACCAGCGCGGAGGTGAAGTAAGATGAAAAAAGAGATCATCATTTCCGGTTTCGGCGGCCAGGGCGGCCTGGCCATCGGCAAGAACCTGGCAGAGGCCGGCATGGCCGAGGGATTGAACGTCACCTGGTCCCCCTCCTACGGTCCCGAGATGCGCGGCGGCACCGCCAACTGCTCTGTGGTGCTGTCTGACAAGCCCGTGGGCTCTCCCGTGTTTGCCCACCCCACCGAGCTCATCGCCCTCAACGAGCCCTCCCTGGAGAAGTTTGAGGCAGGCGTGGTCTCCGGCGGTCAGGTGTTCATCAACAGCGACGTGGTCACCGACAAGGTCTCCCGCTCTGATCTGACTGCCTACTACATCCCCTGCAATACCATCGCCGACGAGATCGGCAACCCCAAGGTCTCCAACATGGTGATGCTGGGCGCCTATGTGGCCGGCACCGGCATCCTCAAGCCCGAGACCATCGAGCAGATGATCCAGGAGATGTTCACCGGCGCCAAGGCCAAATTCGTTCCCCTGAACATCGAGGCCTTCCGCCGCGGCTGCCAGTGCGTCCGCTGAGCCCTCCTGCTTCTTGCCAAAACCATTCCAAACACTCTCACCAAGCTATACGGCGGTCCGGCAGTTTGCCGGGCCGCC
>CABQCB010000187.1 GCA_902462475.1 uncultured Oscillibacter sp.
CCTCTTTTTAAATGGCGGAGACGATCTTCTTCATGTAGTCGCTGAAGCGGCCGGCCACCAGCTGGGCGGTCTCGTCCACCTCCTCGTTGGTCAGGGGGCGGTCCAGCACGCCGGCGGCCATGTTGGTCATGACGGACAGGGCCAGCAGGGGCATGCCGCAGTGGGCGGCGGTGAGGGCCTCCGTGACGGTGGACATGCCCACGGCGTCGGCGCCCAGGATGCGGGCGGCCCGGATCTCGGCGGGCGTCTCAAACTGGGGACCGGTGAAGAACATGTACACGCCTTCGTGGACCCGGATGCCGGTGCCGGCGGCGCACTCCAGGGCGATCTTGCGCAGCTCCGGGGTGTACATGCGGGAGATGTCGAAGAAGCGGGGGCCGAACTCGTCCACGTTGGGGCCCCGCAGGGGGCTGTTGCCGGTGAGCTTGATGTGGTCGGAGATGATCATCACGTCGCCGGGACGGTAGCCGGTGTTGACGGCGCCGGCGGCGTTGGTGAGGATGGTGGCCTTCACGCCCAGAAGCTTGAAAAGCCGGATGGGGATGACCAGCTGCTCAAAGTCGTAGCCCTCGTAGGAGTGGAACCGGCCGGACATGCACACCACCTTGCGGCCGCAGACGGTGCCAAAGATGAGCTTTCCGGCGTGGGACGCCACAGTGGAGACCAGGAAGTTGGGGATATCCTTGTAGTCCACCACGATGGGGTCTTCGATCTGCTGGGCGAAGGGGCCCAGGCAGGAGCCCAGGATGATGGCGATCTCGGGGGTGAAATCGATCTTGCTCTTGACGTAATCGGCGCTCTTCTGGAAATATTCATAGGTGTAGGGCATGATGGTCAGACCTCCTGTGATAGTGTCTGCGGCGCGGCGCCATGGGGGCAAACAGGGCCGCCGCAGAGTTTTTTTCATTCTAGCATAGGTTCAGATGGGTGTCAATGTGACACAAAACAACAAAAACGAACAGAAAACCAACAAAAGGGCAGGGCGGCACCGGGCCGCTGGACAAATACCGCGCCGGTGTGATACCTTGTACAAGACAACGCGCCCGCGCAAGGCGGGCAGGCAGAGAGGAGCGGCAGTAATGGAGCAGGTGGTTTTGGATTGGGTGGCCCGGGACCCGGTGGGGTACGGGTATTTAAAGGACTTTCACCGGCGGGGCGGCGGCGTGTGCTTTGCGGACGAGGCGGGCCTGGTGCTCTACGACCCGGCCATCGACATCGCCTACGTGGGCGGCACGGTGCCCTGGCGGGAGCTTTCCGTGCTGGGGAAGGCCATGCTGACCATGACGGACAATCCGGCCCAGGCGGCGGAGCTGATGGCGGCGGGGCGGTACAAAGAGCGCATGGACTGCCGCCAGGCGTATTACCTGAAAAAAGAGCCGCCGGCGGTGGCCCTCCGGCCCGGCGTGACGGTGCGTCCCCTGACGGAGGAGGACTTGGACTTCGTGCTGGAAAACTACCATAACCCCGGCGCCTACGAAAGCCACATCCGGGGCCGCATCGCCGAGGGCATGGTGGCCGGCGAGGTGGACGGGCAGCTTGCGGGCTTTGCCGGAGTGCACCAGGAGGGGGCCCTCGGCATGCTGGAGGTGGTGCCTGCCTTCCGCCGCCGGGGGCTGGCGGAGGCCCTGGAGGCGGCAGTCATCGCCCGGGTGCTGGAAGCGGGGGGCTTTCCCTACTGCCACGTGCGGCTGGGCAACACCGCCTCGGAGTCCCTCCAGGAAAAGCTGGGGCTGGTGTTTGACCAGGGACGCACCCTCTGCTGGCTGGAGTGAGGAAAAGCGGACGAAATAGTTGCTTTTCCCGGGCAAAGCGTGTAAACTGAACGGGATTTTTGAATTTTGGAGGAACGGCCCATGCTGTATATCCTTTTCCTGGCCCTGGGTGCCGCCGGTCTTGTGCTGGACCAGTGGCTCAAGGCCTACGTGACCGCCAACATCCCCCTGGGCCAGGCCCAGAGTCTGCTGCCCGGCGTGGTGGAGCTCAGGACGGTGCATAACTACGGCGCCGCCTGGTCCAGCTTTTCCGGCAGCCGGTGGCTGCTGGTGGGCGTGACGTGCGCCATCGTGGTCTTCGTGACGGTGCTGCTCATCCGCCGGGTGGTGCGCCATCCTCTGGGCGTGGCGGCCTGCTGCATGGTCATCTCCGGGGGCCTCGGCAACATCATCGACCGGGTGCGGCTGGGGTATGTGGTGGACATGTTCAACCTGCTGTTCATCAATTACCCCGTATTCAATGTGGCGGACATCCTGGTGGTGTGCGGCGCGGTGCTGGGCTGCGTCTATTACCTCTGGTTCTACGAGCGGTATGACAAGGCGGTGAAGCACCATGACGCCTGAGCAGATCCTCATTCCGGCGGAGGACGCCGGCAAGCGGCTGGACGCGGTGCTGGCGGAGCAGATGGAGGATCTGACCCGCTCCGCCGCCGCCCGGCTGTGCGAGGAGGGGCGGGTGCGCCTGGGGGAAAAGCCCCTGGCCAAGAACTACCGCCTTTCCGGCGGCGAGACAGTGACGGTGGAATTGCCGGAGCCGGAGCCCATCGACGCGGTGCCCCAGGACATCCCCCTGGACATCGTCTATGAGGACGAGGACGTGATCGTCATCAACAAGCCCAAGGGGCTGGTGGTGCATCCCGCCCCCGGCCACCCGGACGGCACGCTGGTCAACGCCCTGCTCTATCACTGCGGCGAGAGCCTATCGGGTATCGGCGGGGCCCTGCGGCCGGGCATCGTCCACCGGATCGACCGGGACACCTCCGGCCTCATCATCGCGGCGAAAAACGATTTCGCCCACCAAAAGCTCTCCGCCCAATTGCAGGACCACACCCTCGCCCGGGTGTACCGGTGCATCGTGGTGGGGTCGCTGCCCCAGGAGGCGGGTACCGTGGACGCCCCCATCGGCCGCCACCCCACGGACCGCAAGAAGATGGCGGTCATCTCCGGCGGCCGCAGCGCCGTGACCCACTATCAGGTGCTGGAGCATCTGCGGGGCCACAGCTATGTGGAGTGCCGCCTGGAGACGGGCCGCACCCACCAGATCCGGGTGCACATGGCCCACCTGGGCCACCCCATTTTGGGCGACACGGTGTACGGCGCCAAGCGGCCGGTGCCCGGGCTCCAGGGCCAGTGCCTCCACGCGGTGGGATTGAAGTTCATCCACCCCCGCACGGAGCAGCTGGTGGAGCTTTCCTGCCCGCTGCCGGAGGAGTTCCTCCGCCAGCTGGAAAAACTCAGATGAGGACGTCTTTGCGGCGCCCCGCTCTCCCCGGCCCAAGGGCCGCCGGAGGCGGGGCACCGCTTTTTCAGGACAAGGAAAAGCAAAAAACTGTACATCTTTTGTCCATGAATCGTAGAATCTACACAAAAAGCAATCGATTACCCGTCACAATTCTGACCATTTGGAAGATTGACACCCGCCGCCGGTGCTGATACAATGTGGCCGACTCAAGAGATTGGGTCAAAAATGTTCCGGAAAGAAGGGTTTTTATGACGAAAGTGATTGATATTAAGGACGAAAGTCAGGTGGAAAAGATCAACCGCCTGGCCTGCGAAGCCCCTTACGAGGTCTGGCTGAGCACCGACGCGGTGATGCTGGACGCCCGTTCTCTGCTGGGACTGTTTTCCCTGATCGGTAAAAAGGCCCGCGTGGTTGCGGAGGACGACGTCAATCCCAGACAGTTCAACAAACTGGTTTCTGAAATGGAATAAAGCCCCCGCGCCGCGCCCCGGAATCCCGGGGCGCGGCTTTTTTTCTTGTGCTTTTCGGGTGGCTATGCTATGATATATTAGTTAAAGTATCTGAATTTGGAGGAACTGATTTGGAACGCAAGGAAGTACTGGTCCCCCAGGCGGAGCTGGACCGCCAGAAGGACTTTGAAGCAAAGATCCGGGAACTGTTTGAACGCCGCGAGGCCCATCCCACCGCCTGCGTGGATACCTTCGGCTGCCAGCAGAACGTGGCCGACGGG
>CABQCB010000188.1 GCA_902462475.1 uncultured Oscillibacter sp.
ACGGTCAGTACGTCTGCAAGACCAAGCTGCTGGGCCTGACCGAGGTGGCCAATACCGAGAAGAAGGTTCCTCTGGAGTGGATCAACGCTACCCACAATGGCGTGGAGAAGCCCTTTATCGACTATGTGCTGCCCCTGATCCAGGGCGAGCCCAAGCTGCCCAAGCAGGATTCCCTGCCCCGCTTTGCCAAGCTGAAGAAGGTCCTGGCAAAGTAATTTTTCCCAAAGTGGCTGAAAGCGCCGAAGCGGAATTTCCGCTTCGGCGCTTATTCATTCTATTTGTTCTTTTGATAGATGGCCCACAGCCCGTCCATCAAAAGATACTTGTCATAGATGATGTGGTTGCGGCAGTATTTTACGATCACCGGCGCGTTGCCGCCGGTTGCCACCACCGTCACTTCCCTGCCGGGAAATTCCGCACGGATGCGGTCGATGATCCCGTCCAGCATGCCGGCAGTGCCGTAGACGATGCCGGAGCGCATGCAGTCCTCGGTGGTCTTGCCGATCAGCGTTTTGGGATGCTGCAGCGAGATGGCCGGAAGCTGGGCCGCCCGGCGGCTGAGGGCCTCCAGGGAAACGTTGACGCCCGGCAGCAGCAGACCGCCCTCGTAGCTGCGCCCTTGGCCGATGACGCCGATGGTGGTGGCGGTGCCCATATCGATGGTAATAATGGGCGGATGGAACTTTTCCAGGGCGGACACGGCGTCCGCAACGATATCCGCACCCACCTGGCTCTGCACGGCTAGGCGGATATTCAGCCCGGTCTTTACGCCGGGTCCCACCACCATGGGCGGCTTGCCCAGCAGCCGGGTGAGCGCTTTTTCCATCATGAAATTCAGCGGCGGTACCACACTGCACAAAATAGCACCGGTGACATCCGTAAAGCTGAAGTGGTACAGTGCGAACAAATTCATCAGGTCAATACTGATCTGATCCGCCGTTTTGCGGCTGTCTGTGTCCAGCGCGGCCAGGAACTGCAGATTTTTCTCCCGGTCAAAAAGTCCGACGGAGGTGTTGGAATTGCCCACATCAATGGCCAGCAGCATGTAGATTCCCCTTCCCGGTTCTGAGTTGTTTTTTCTATGGTATCACGGCGGCGTGGTTCTTGCAAGGTGCCAAGACCGGGCTTTTTTGGAAAGAGGGATTGTGTTCGTACATATGTTTGTGTATAATGAGAAAAAAGGCGAAGGCGGTGGCAGTGATGGAATTTCCCTACGGAGCGCAGGAACTGGCCCACTTATGTGCCAAAGACCGCAAACTGGGAGCGGCCATTGAACGTATCGGCCATGTGCATCGGGAAATGGACCCGGATCTGTTTTCCTCTGTCATCCATCATATCGTCGGCCAGCAGGTATCCATGGCGGCGCAGAAGACCGTATGGGAAAGGCTCCGGCAGGCGACAGGCACAGTCACTGCGGAAACGATCCTCGCCCTGGGCCGGGAGCAGCTGCAAAGCCTGGGCATGACCTATCGCAAAGCAGAATATATCCTGGATTTTGCAGAAAAGGTCCATTCCGGCGTGTTTGACCTGGAGAAGCTGTATTCCATGGAAGATGAGGAGGTCAAGGCGTCCCTCTGCTCCCTGCGGGGCATTGGCCCGTGGACTGCGGAGATGCTGATGCTCTTCAGCATGGGGCGGCCGGATATCGTCAGCTACGGAGATCTGGCCATCCTGCGGGGGATGCGGATGCTCTATGGGCGAAAAACCATTGACCGTGCAGCCTTTGAGCGGTATCGTAGACGCTATTCCCCTTATGGGACCACAGCCAGCCTGTATCTTTGGGCCATTGCATGCGGCGCCCTGCCGGAGCTTCGGGACCCTGCGGCGCCCAAACAGAAAGGAGCGAAAAGAGCACCATGACAGATTTGACCCAGTATCCCTCTCCTGTGGGGACCATCTATTTGGCTGGGGAGGACGGCGCGCTGACGGGCCTTTGGATCGAGGGGCAAAAATACTTTGCGGCCACGCTGGACCAAAGGCAGACCCAGCAGCTGGAGTCTGCGCCGCTACTTGCAGCCAAACGGTGGCTGGATGCCTATTTCCAAAAGGCTCCCCTCCCTCCCCTGCCGCCGCTTGCGCCCAAGGGCAGCGCCTTCCGCCAGGAGGTATGGAAGCTGCTTTTGGAGATCCCTTACGGAAAGACTACGACCTATGGCGCTCTGGCGCAAACCCTGCGCAGCCGTGGGATTTCCGCCGCTGCCCAAGCGGTGGGCGGCGCTGTGGGACACAATCCCATCTCTATCATCATTCCCTGCCACCGGGTGGTGGGCGCTGACGGAAGCCTGACAGGCTACGCCGGCGGCGTGCAGGTCAAGCGCCGTCTGCTGGAGCTGGAGGGATGCCAGATGGAGGGGCTGTACGTTCCAAAGCGCGGTACGGCGCTTTAAACACGAAATAAAAGGAACACCGGCGGATAGCCGGTGTTCCTTTTTGCTTAAAGAATGATGCAGATGAGTCCGCCGCTTCCCTCGTTGATGATACGTTCCAGGGTCTCCCGCAGCTTTTTGCGGGCGTCCTCCGGCATCCGCTTGAGCTTGGTTTGCAGGTCCTCGCTGACCAGCTCGTGGAAGCTGCGCCCGAAGATATTGGACTGCCAGATCTTACTGGTGTCTCCCTCGAACTCCTGCAGCAGGTAGTTCACCATGTCCTCCGACTGCTTTTCGTTCCCCACGATGGGACTGACAGCGGTCTCGATGTCTGCCCGGATCATGTGGATACTGGGGGCGCTGGCCTTGAGACGGACACCGTAGCGGCCGCCCTGCTTCATGATCTCCGGCTCCTCCAGCTTCAGCTCGTCGATGCTGGGCACGACGATGCCGTATCCGGTCTCCCGCACGTCCCGCAGGGCGCCGGCTACCTTGTCGTATTCGCTCTTGACCGCAGCCAGGCGGGTCAGCAGGCTCATCAGGTCCCCGTCATCGGCAACTTCGAAGCCGGACTGCTCGGAAAGTGTCTTATAGAACAGCTCCCGCGGCAGACGCAGCTTGGCGGTGGCGACGCCGGTGCCAAGGTCGATGGCGGTGACCGTGGACTCGCTGATGTCGCCTCCGGCGCCCAGTGCGGCCACCACGCCCTCCACCTGGCGGATATGGCGCAGGGAAACGGTCCCCTGCCGGATGGCCTCGTAGAGGCTGGACTTGATGGGGTGCTCCTGGGGAAGCGCGTCTACCCAAGGCGGCAGGAACAGGTCCAGTTCCTGCAGAGGGAACTCATAGAGGACAGCTTTGAGAATGTCCGTCACATCCTCTTCGTCCAGCTCCAGGCAGTTCACCGGTACGCAGTTGACCTGATAGCGGCCGGCAATATCCTTGGCGATGGCGGCGGCCCGCTCGCTTTTGGGAGCCTGGGAATTGAGCAGCACGATAAAGGGCTTTCCCAGCTCCTGCAGCTCCCGGATGACACGCTCCTCTGCCTCCAGGTAGTCCTCCCGGGGGATCTCGGAAATGCTGCCGTCCGTGGTGACGACAATACCGATGGTGGAGTGCTCGGCGATGACCTTGCGGGTGCCTACCTCCGCCGCCTCGGTCATAGGGATCTCGTGGTCAAACCAGGGCGTGGTGACCATGCGGGGGGCGTCCTCCTCGTACTGGCCGATGGCGCCCTTGACCATGTACCCCACGCAGTCGATGAGCCGCACGGAGAACGCGGCGCCGCCGTCCAGCTGGATCTGGGCGGCTTCCTCGGGGACGAACTTGGGCTCCGCGGTCATGATGGTGCGGCCGCTGCCGCTTTGGGGAAGTTCATCCCGGGCCCGCTCCTTGCGGTAGACATTTTCGATATTCGGAATGACCTGGGTCTCCATAAAGCGCTTAATAAAGGTGGACTTCCCCGTCCGCACCGGGCCAACCACACCGATATAAATATCTCCGGCGGTGCGGGTGGCAATATTTTGATAGATGGTTGTATTCATAGCATCCCGTCCTTTTTCCGCTCCATAGTCATGTTCCATCTCTATGT
>CABQCB010000189.1 GCA_902462475.1 uncultured Oscillibacter sp.
ATCTCCAGGGGGTCATGGAAGCAGGAGAGGATGGCGATGGTGTGGGTATCGGCGACGTTCAGCGCCTCCAGCGCGGCAGCCGTGCCCGCTTCCGTGCGCACAGCGCCGCTGACGGCGCCGGCGGCGTCAAAGTAGATGTGTCCCGCAGAGTCCTTCATGGTCACGGCCACTGCGTCACAGCTCTGGTCGGTATAGGTGCCCCCGGTGAGCACTGCCCCGTCCCACCCGGTCAAAGGCGCGGTGGAAAGCTGCATGGCCCGGACGGTCTTGGGCGTGCTCTCCTGGATGACCAGGTTCACGTCCTCCTCTTCTTCCTCCTCCGGCAGGGTCTGCTCCGTGGAATCTCCGGGCAGGGACAGACGGGGCTGACCGCTCTCGTCATAGACCACATACTCCTGCATGCGGATGAAGATGAAAGAGGCCACGATCACCAGTACCAAAATGACCGCCAGCACGATCTTGCCCTTGGAGCCGCGGCCCCGGTAGCTTCTGTATCCTCTTGCGCCCGCCATGTTCCTTGCCTCCCTTCGCGCGCCGCGCGGCGTTTACTCCTGTTCCAGCGCCATGATCTTGTTGACCCGGCGCTCATGGCGTCCGCCCTCAAATTCCGTGGACAAAAAGACCTCCACCATGCGCTCGGCCATGTTCTTGCCGGTGAAGCCCGCGCCGATGGCCATCATGTTGGCGTCGTTGTGGCGGCGGGTCATCTCCGCCTGCAGGCAGTCGGCACAGTGGGCGCAGCGGATGCCCTTGACCTTGTTGGCGGCAATGGAGATGCCGATGCCGGTGGTGCACACCACGATGCCCCGGTCACACTTGCCCTCCGCCACCGCACGGGCGGCAGCAGCGCCGAAATCGGGATAGTCGCAGCTTTCCAGGCTATAGCAGCCAAAATCCTCATAGGTATGGCCCAGCTTGTCCAGCACGCCCTTGATAAACTCCTTGAGCTCATAGCCGCCGTGGTCGCAGCCCAACGCGATTTTCATGATGGAAGTCCTCCTCATTCAAATTTTGCAGGAATATTATATGCCGCAGAGGCGAAAAAAGTCAATCAGAGTTCGTGCCACACGGGCGCGCCGCCGTCAAACGTGCAAAAGCGCGCAAAGCCGCAGGCTTGGAGCAGCGCCTGTCCTTCCCGGATGGCGCAGCCGGCAAACTCCGGCGTGTGGGCATCGGAGCCCAGGGTGATGATCTCCCCGCCCATGGAACGGTAGAGCCGCAGCCACTTCTCGTCCGGCAGGGGCGTATGGCCCCGGTTGGTGTTGACCTCGATACCGCAGCCGTTTTGGATCAGCGCACGGAAGATGTCCTCGATCTCGCCGCCGAAGGGGTCGAACGACACGTCCAGCCCCCGCTTTTCCCGGAAGTAGCGCAGGGGCAGCGTCAGGTGGCCCAGCACGGAGAACTTTCCCCACTTGGCCATGGCGTACACAGACTCCAGATAGTCCGCCATGGCGCGCCGGGCCGCCGCTTCGTCCTCCGGCGCGTACACGCTCAGGTCCCATGTCTCATAGTCCCGGGAGAGCATATGCACGGAGCCGATCACAAAGTCCAGCTTCGGCGCTGCGGCCATCATCCGCTCCGTCTGGGCAAAATCCCAGAACGCGTCGCCCAGCTCCACGCCCAAGCGCATGGTGATGGCGTCTCCCACAGCGGCGCGGGCGGATGCAAACTCCGCCTCCAGCGCCTGCCAGTCATACTCCGCCGCCGGCGGACGGCCCGGCAGCCACTCCACCGGCTCCACATGGTCCGTCAGGCAGATCTCGTTCATGCCCGCCGCCGCAGCCGCACGGGCCATGTCCGCCATAGGGGTGGCGGCGTCCGGGGACATGCGGGAGTGGGTGTGATAATCAGCAAGATACATGCCGCGCCTCACTTTTTGAATTTCTTGAAGAATTTGCGGTGCTCGTCATAGTTGCCCTCACCCAGAGTCTCGGCAAACTTCTTGAGCGCCTCTTTCTGCTCCCGGTTGAGGTTGCGGGGCGTCTCGATGTAGACGGTGACATACTGGTCGCCCCGGCCGCGGCCGTTGATGGAGGGGATGCCCTTGCCCTTGAGGCGGAAGGTGGTGCCGGACTGGGTGCCCTCGGGCAGGGTGTACTTCACCTTGCCGTCGATGGTGGGGATCTCCAGCTCCGCGCCCAGGACCGCCTGGGTAAAGGTGATGGGGGCCTCGCACAGCACGGACGTGCCCTCCCGGCGGAAGAGCTGGATGGAGATGGTCTGGCCGTTGTCGATGCCGGCGGGGATGGTGGCCTTGATGGTCTTGCGCTTGCGCACGGCGCCGCTGCCGCGGCAGTCGGTGCAGGGCTGGTGGATGATGCGGCCCTTGCCGCCGCACTTGGGGCAGGGGGAGGACGTGGCGAACACGCCCATGGGCGTCTGCCGCCGCACCTGGACGGTGCCGGTGCCGTGGCAGTCCGGGCACACCTCCGGTGTGGTGCCGGCGGCGCAGCCGCTGCCGTGGCAGGTCTCGCACTGCTCCATGCGCTCCACGGTGACCGCCTTCTCGCAGCCGAAGGCCGCCTCCTCAAAGCTGATGGTCAGCGACATGCGGATGCTCTCGCCCCGCTGGGGGGCGTTGGGGTTGGTGCGGCGTCCGCCGCCAAAGCCGCCCCCGAAGAAGCTGCCGAAAATGTCGCCCAGATCGCCGAAGTCGAAGCCTCCGTCGAACCCGGCGCCGCCGGCGCCGAAGTTGGGGTCCACGCCCGCATGGCCGTACTGGTCGTAGCGGGCCTTCTTATTGGCGTCGGAGAGCACCTCGTAGGCCTCGTTGACCTCCTTGAACTTCTCCTCCGCCTCCTTGTTGCCGGGGTTGAGGTCCGGGTGGTACTTGCGGGCCATCTTTTTGTAGGCCTTCTTGATCTCATCCTCCGACGCACCCCGGTCCACGCCCAGGACTTCATAATAATCTCGTTTCTGTTCTGCCATAAAAAACTCCTCGTCGTGTCGTGGTCAAAAACGCCACATAAGGGACAGGCGTTCCCCTGTCCCTTATGGCGTTATCCGTGGCGCTTACTTGTTCTGGTCATCCTCGTCCACGACCTTGTAGTCGGCGTCATAGTACTGTCCGCCGGCAGCGCCGCCCTGAGAGGCGTCGGGACCGGCCTGCTGGGCGCCGCCCTGGGCACCCTGGGGGTTGGCCTGCTGATAGAGCTTCTCGCTGACAGCGTAGAAGGCCTGGGTCAGCTCCTCGGTGGCAGCCTTGATGGCGGCGGTATCCTGGCCCTTCAGGGTCTCCTTCAGCTTGTCGATGCCGCCCTGGACCTTGGCCTTGTCGTCGGCGGGGATCTTGTCGCCCATGTCGGCCAGGGTCTTCTCGCTCTGGTAGACCATCTGGTCAGCCTGGTTGCGGACCTCGACCTCTTCCTTGAGCTTCTTGTCCTGGGCCGCATACTGCTCGGCTTCCTTCACGGCCTTCTCGATGTCCTCCTTGCTCATGTTGGAGGAGGAGGTGATGGTGATGTGCTGCTCCTTGCCGGTGCCCAGATCCTTGGCGGAGACGTTGACGATGCCGTTGGCGTCGATATCGAAGGTGACCTCGATCTGAGGCACGCCGCGGCGGGCCGGGGCGATGCCGTCCAGGTGGAAGCGGCCCAGAGACTTGTTGGCAGCGGCCATCTCGCGCTCGCCCTGGAGCACGTTGACCTCCACGCTGGTCTGGTTATCGGCGGCAGTGGAGAAGATCTGGCTCTTCTTCACAGGGATGGTGGTGTTGCGCTCGATGAGCTTGGTGAACACGCCGCCCATGGTCTCGATGCCCAGGGACAGGGGAGTCACGTCCAGCAGCAGCAGGCCCTTGACGTCGCCGGTGAGGACGCCCGCCTGGAGGGCGGCGCCCATGGCCACGCACTCATCGGGGTTGATGCCCTTGAAGGGCTCGTTGCCGGTGAAGTTCTTCACGGCCTCCT
>CABQCB010000190.1 GCA_902462475.1 uncultured Oscillibacter sp.
GGGGAAAATGGTCTCCCCGGCGCTCATGGCGTTGGCCACCAGCTGCTGGGCGGCCTGCTGCCGCTCCAGCCGGCCCATGCGGTTGAGCTCCTCCTTCATCCGGGCCACCGCCTTCTGGGCGGACATGCCGCCGTAGCCGATGGCGGCGTATAGCTCGTCCAGAGAGCCAAAGCGCACCTTCTTGAGCAGGCTGTCCAACACCTCGGAGGAGGCGGTGATGGCCGACATATTGAGCCCCGCGTGCTTCAGCTCCGCCTCGAAAGAGGCCCGGCCAGTGGCGATGTTCTCCTCCCGGCGCTCCTTTTTGAACCACTGGCGGATCTTGTTGCGTGCCTCGTTGGACTTGCAGATCTTCATCCAGTCCCGGCTGGGGCCTTTGGCGGACTTGGAGGTGATAACCTCCACAATATCCCCGGACTGGAGCTGGGCGTCGAAGGGGACGATGCGCCCGTTGACCAGGGCGCCGGTCATGTGGTTGCCCACCTCAGAGTGGATGGAGTAGGCGAAGTCGATGGGGGTGGCCCCGGCGGGCAGGCTCTTCACGTCCCCCTGGGGGGTAAAGACGAACACCTCGTCGGCAAACATATCCACCTTCAGGGTTCGCACAAATTCCTCCGCATCGGTGTCCTGCTGGCTCTCCAGCAGCTTGCGGATCCACTCATAGGTGGCCTCGCTGCCCAGCTTCTCATTGGCCATGCCCTGCTTGTACTTCCAGTGGGCGGCAACGCCGTACTCGGCCGTCTGGTGCATGTCCCAGGTGCGGATCTGCACCTCGAAGGGGATGCCCTCGCTGCCGATCACTGTGGTGTGCAGGGACTGGTAGCCGTTGGGCTTGGGAGTGCCGATATAGTCCTTGAACCGGCCCAGCACCGGCTTGAACATGTCGTGGATACAGCCCAACACGTTATAGCAGGCGGGGATGTCGTCCACGATGACCCGAAAGGCGTACAGGTCAAAGATCTCCTTGAGGGTCTTGTTCTGGGCGTACATCTTCCGGTACACTGAGTAAATGTGCTTGACCCGTCCGTAGACCGTACAGGGGATCCCATCCTGGGCCAGCCGCTGCTGGATATGCTTTTGGGTATTGGACAAAAATTGCTCGTGCTCGGCCGAGCCGGTGGCCAGTTCCTGCTCGATTTCGTGGTAGCCAATGGGGTCCAGGTATTGCAGGGACAGATCCTCCAGCTCCCACTTAATACGCTGCATGCCCAAGCGGTGGGCAATGGGGGCGTAAATCTCCATCGTCTCCAGAGCCTTTTCCTTCTGCTTGCGCTCGGACTGGTACTGGAGGGTGCGCATATTGTGCAGCCGGTCGCACAGCTTGATGAGAATGACCCGCACGTCCTTGGCCATGGCCATGAACATCTTGCGCAGGTTCTCCATCTGTTCCTCCTCTTTGGAGGTATACTGCATTCTCGTCAGCTTGGTGACCCCTTCCACCAGGTCGGCCACGGTGGCGCCGAACTGCTTGGAGATCTCGTCGTGGGTGGAGTCGGTGTCCTCGATACAGTCATGGAGCAGGGCGGCAATGATGGAGTCCATGTCCAGCCCCAGATCGGCTACCAGCTCGGCCACGGCAATGGGGTGGGTGATATAGGGCTCCCCGCTTTTGCGCAGCTGCTGGCCATGGTGGGCATTGGCGTATTCAAAAGCCGCCCGCAGCCGTGTGGTATCGGCATGGGGGTTGCTGGCGCGTACTTTTTCTTCTAATTGCTGATATCGCGCATGGATTGCGTCCATAACGGCACCTCCTGGGCGGACTTGCTGCCGCCGTGCTCCCAGCCGCCGCAGGTCCTGAAAGGACACGGGCAGCACACAGGGGAAGGAACGGACCCTTCCCAGCAGGAGGGTCCTCAGGGCTCCAAAAAGGAGCGCAGTTTTTTCATCAGTTCCGATTGTTCCAGGTCCACTTTTTCTGCCGGGGCTGTCAGGGTGACCCGCACCCGCTGCTGCCCGTGTTCCACCTGGATGAGCCCCCGCTCATCCAGCACCTGAAAGCATACCATGGTCCGGCCATAGGAGCGGTGGGCCGGGGTGGAGCGGACGGCACATCGGGCCAGCCGCTCCACCGGACCGGCGGCGGGGCCGGCGGCGCAGCTGCGCTGGAGAAAGCGCCACAGGTAGGCGAAGTCATCCCGCTCCGGCAGCAGCAGCGCTGCCTCCCGGGCGGTGAGGGAATCTCCGGCGCACAGCCGCTCAAACAGGGCCTGCTCCGCCTGGACACGGGTGGGGGAGGGCCGCAGGTCGCACAGCTGGAGCTGGAGCTCCCGCCGGCCCCGGTATTCGTTAATCTGAGGGGTGAACACCACGTCCACCCGGTCCCCGGGAGAAATGCCGGCGGCGGCGCTGTTGGCGGAGAAAAAGATGGCGTCAAAGGTGTGGCCGTCCCGGCGCAGCTTCATCTTCAGATGGCGCCCGCCCCCCACGTCGGCGCAGGACACCACCTGCATCCGCTGCAGGCGCAGCACAGGCTTGGGGTTGCCGGAGCCGAAAGGCTCCAGCAGGGACAGTTCATCTATTTGACGGCAGGTGAGCAGAGCACAGTCGTTGATGTCCGCGTCCACATCCAGCACAGCGGTCATGGGGTGATGATCGGCATAGTCCGCCACCAGCCGGTCCATGGCGGCGTGGAAAGCGGGGATGTTCTCTTCCAAAATGGTAAAGCCCGCAGCCAGCTCATGACCGCCGTATTCCTCCAGCAGCGGCGCGCAGGCGTCCAGGGCGGCAAATAGGTTGAAGCCGCCGAAGGACCGGCAGGAACCCTTGCCCCGGCCGTGGTCCAGACAGATCATAAACGCGGGGCGGGAGTATTTCTCCGCCAGACGGGAGGCCACAATGCCCACCACCCCCTGATGCCAGCCCTCTCCGGCCAGCACGATAGACGGCCCGGCCAGCTCCGAGCGGCGGGCCAGATGGGCCGCACACGCCTCAAAGATGCTGCACTCGATGGCTTGCCGTTCCCGATTGAGCTGGCACAGCTCCTGGGCTAGGGCCAGGCCCCGCTGGGGGTCCCGGGTGAGCAGCAGCTCCACCGCAACCTCTGCCCGTTCCATCCGTCCAGCGGCGTTGATCCGGGGAGCCAGGCCGTAGCCGATGCTGACGGCGGTGGGGGCGGGCTGTCCGGGAGAAACCTCCTGAATCAAAGCCTTTAGCCCGGGGCGGCAGGTGTGGGCCAGCCGCTCCAGCCCCAGGGTGACGATGGCGCGGTTTTCGTCCGTCAGGCGCATGACGTCGGCTACGGTGCCGATGGCAGCCAGCTCGCCGTATTGCTCCAGCACCCCGGCCCAGTCCTGCCGGGGAGTGAGGGCCAGGGCCACCTTCAAAGCCACCCCTACCCCGGCCAATTCCTTGAAGGGATACGTGCAGTCGGGCCTGCGGGGATCCACCACCGCCGCGGCGTCAGGTAAGTTGTCCTTGCAGTGGTGGTGATCGGTGACCACCACATCGATACCCAGAGCCTTGGCGTAGGCTACCTCGGGCGCAGCGGTGATGCCGCAGTCCACCGTGACGATGAGCTTCACGCCCTGCTGGCCCAGCCGGTCCACTGCGCCGCGGTTCAGGCCGTAACCCTCTCCGGTGCGGTCGGGAATATAGCATATAACATGTCCGCCTCGCTCCCGCAGAAATTCTGTGAGCAGACAGGTGGAGGTGATGCCATCCACATCATAGTCGCCGTAGACGGCGATGGTGTCCCCCCGTTCCACGGCCTGGGAGATGCAGACGGCGGCCCGGTCCATATCCCGCATGAGAAACGGGTCGTGGAGCAGCTCCGGGCCGTTGGCAAGGAACTCCCTTGCCTTTTCCGGGGTGTCCAGCCCCCG
>CABQCB010000191.1 GCA_902462475.1 uncultured Oscillibacter sp.
TCATCTCGTCATTGGGCAGGGGAACCACACTGACGGTCATTTCGGCCACCTGGTCCGCGGCACAGCGCTGGATGGCCTGCGCCACCACTTCGCGGGCGCGGGCCTCGCACTCCTCCTTCATCCGGGACTCCACCTCTTTGATCTTGAGGGCAGTCTCGTGGGTCACTTCGGACTCCACCTGGGCGATCAGGTACTGCTTGGCCTCCTCGGCGGTAAAGCCGGAGATGCGCTCCAGCATTTCGGTCTGGCTGCGCTTGATGACCTTGATCTCCTCGTTTTCCTTGTCGATGGCCGCATGCTTCTGGGCCAGGGACTCTTCCTTCTTCTCAATGGCCTCGGTCTTGCGGTCGAGGTTTTCTTCCTTTTGCTGCAGGCGGTTTTCCTGCCGCTGCAGGTCAGCTCTGCGTGTCTTTTCTTCCTTCTCGTACTCGCTGCGGCTTTTCAGAATCTCTTCCTTTGCTTCCAGCAGGGCCTCGCGCTTTTTGGACTCTGCGCTCTTGATGGCCTCGTTGATAATGCGTGTGCCCTCTTCCTCGGCACTGGAAATTTCCTTCTCAGAGACTTTTTTCCGATAACGAATACCGAGCGGGAAGCAGACGGCGCCGCCGATCACCAGGCCCAGCAGGGCCGCGATGATGGGATTCATCGTGATCTTCCTCCTCATTGTCGGTATTGGTTCTTTGCATATGCAGACCGCGCCGCAATTCCGGCGCGGTCGCACGGTCAGAAAACAATCGGGCCGGCACCCCTTTCGCCTCCCGATGATTATCTTTTTTTAGTTTAATCATTTCCCGCGGCGCTGTCAAGGAAAAAGCGTATATTTACCCGAAACATGCATGGCTGTCCCGGCACCTCACTCCGTCTCGATGTACGCGGCCGCCGCGTATCCCACCAGATCCCCGTAGTGGACCACGTACCATCCCTCCCACTCACCGTAGATGGCCACGGCGGCGCCGTCGGGCAGTCCCGCCAGGATGGGCGCCGTGGGGTCCGGCGCAGCGCGGAGGTTCAGCGTGCCGTCCCGCACGGTGACGATGCCCTCCCGCACCGGCGAGGGATAGATGAACGGCAGGCCGAAATAGGCCGTCAGCGCCCGGGCCAGCTGCTGTGCGATGGCGTCCGTGTGGCCCTCGATCCACAGGGCGTCCTCGTAGTTGTCGTGATAGCCGATCTCCGCCAGAACCGCCGGGAACCGGGGCTGGCGCACCTCTCCCAGGGCCGTGGTGGTGCGGGTGGTCACCTTGTCCGGCAGGGGATAGATCTGCTTGAGTTCCTCGGCGATCAGCTCCGCGGCCCGCTGTCCCTCCGCGCTGCCGGGGTAATAAAAGACGATGATGCCCCGCTCCTGCCCTGCCCGGCTCTCGGGGGAGGCATTGGAGTGGAGCGCCAGATACAGGTCGTACTCCCCGGCGTTGGCCTCCCGGATGGAGGAGGCCGCCGTCATCTCCGGCCGGTTGCGGCTAAACTGGATACCGTTGGACATGAGATACGGCACCAGGGCATCCGCAATGCGGTTCATATGGTATTCCTCCGAGCCGCTGCCGGTCACATAGGGATTCCAGTCCTGGGTGGACGGGCTGAGGTAAATCTTGGGCATGAAAATCCCTCCTTCTCTTCTTCACCATATGGCGCCGGAGGCAAAAATGTGATAGACTGGTGAAAAATCAGATTCCAAAAGGAGTTTTTCTATGAAAGCAGAGCGAAGCTACCCCGTCTTTGCCGTGACGCCCAAGGCAGAGGCGGCCATCCACCGGGGCCACCCCTGGGTCTATGCCGAGGAGATCACCGCCGCCCCCGGGAACGTGGAAAACGGCGCCCTGGTGGACGTGGTCAGCAAAAAGGGCCGGTATCTGGGCACCGGTTTTTTGTCAGAGCACTCCAAGATCCGCGTGCGCCTCATCAGCCGCAATGCCAACGACCGCTTTGATACCGCCTTCTGGGAGCGCAAGCTCCGCTGGGCCTGGGAATACCGCAAGGCGGTCATGTCCCCGGAGGATCTGGACGCCTGCCGGATCATCTTCGGGGAGGCCGACGCCTTTCCCGGGCTGACCGTGGACAAGTTCCGGGACCTTCTGAGCGTGCAGGTGCTCTCCGTGGGCATGGAGCGCATCCAGGACGTGATTCTGCCTGCCCTGGTGAAGCTGCTCCGGGACGACGGCTTTGCCATCCGGGGCGTTTTCCTGCGCAACGACGTGGCCCTGCGGGAAAAGGAGGGCCTTCCTCAGGGGAAGGGCTGGTATCCTCTGCCCGGCGAGGAGCCACCCCAATCCGCAGTGACGGAGATCGTGGAAAACGGCGTGAAGTACCTGGTAGATGTGGAGAACGGCCAGAAAACCGGCTTTTTCCTGGACCAGAAATATAACCGCCGTGCCGTGGCCCACCTGGCCCGGGGAAAGACGGTGCTGGACTGCTTCACCCACACCGGCTCCTTCGCTCTCAACGCCGCCATGGGCGGTGCCAAGCACGTCACCGCTGTGGACGTGTCCGAATCCGCCGTGGAGATGGCCCGGGCCAACGTCGCGCGCAACGGTCTGGACGGCGTGATGGAGTGCGTGCAGGCAAACGTCTTTGACCTGCTGCCCCAGCTTGCCCAGCAGCCCACCAAGTATGACTTCATCATCCTGGATCCCCCGGCCTTTACTAAGTCCCGCAAGACCGTCTCCAACGCCCTGGCCGGCTACAAGGAGATCAACTACCGGGCCATGCGCCTGCTGCCCCGGGGCGGCTTGCTTGCCACCTGCTCCTGCTCCCACTTCGCCACGGAGGAGAAGTTCGTGGCCATGCTCCACGACGCCGCCCGGGATGCCGGCGTGCAGCTGCGGCAGATCGAGGCCCGGCAGCAGTCCTGCGACCACCCCATCCTCTGGGGCGTGGACGAGACCAGCTATCTGAAGTTCTATCTCTTCCAGGTGGTCTGAGCATTTCCCGGGAAACGGGGAGGAACGTTCCTCCCCGTTTTTTTGCGCCTCCCGTGCAAGAGCGCCCCTTCCGCCCCAACCATGAAAAAACCGTTCCGCGGGGAGTCCCGCGGAACGGTTTTTATCACGCTTTTGAGATGGTCGCCTCTCAGCTTACCTCGATGACGCGGACCACGCCGTCGCGGACATACAGATTGGCTTCCTTGGCGTATGCGTGTGCGGCAGAAAGGGTCATCCAGGTATCAGTCGTACGGTTGTAGCAAACCACGTTGTCGGAAACAGTATAGGTCCGTCCCGCCACCGTGACGGCACCATCGCCGCTCCAGGCACTGTTGGAAACGCCTGCCAGACGGGTCAGCGTGCCAAGGCTTGTGATCTGGCCGCCCTTGACGCCCATGTAGATATAGGTGCCGTGGCTGACCTCGGAATCGGTCCGGATCGCTTCGCTCCGCTGGCCGTTGCCATACTCCACCGCCAACGTTCTGGTATCGTCGCTGGTCTGCACGATGGCCCGGCCGTAGTAGACCGTGCTGCTGTCGGCACTGCCCAGAACGATCAGGTCCACCTCACCGGCCCAGTTGGTACGGGCATAGGCGATCTGGCTCTTGGAAATGATGCCGCTGGTCAGCTGGCTGAGGCTGACAGAGGTCAGCGCTCCGCCGTCTCTGCGGAAGATCATCACGTTATCCGCCAGACGCTGGCCGCCCAGCTTCTTGGCATTCACGTCCAGGTCACCGCCCACGCCGCCGGTCAGGCTGCTGACATTCAGTCCGTCCTTGGTGGAGCTGACCCGGGCCAGCTGGCCCTGGAGCTGTGCCGCAGTGGTGTCGGAAATATTTGCCTTGCCCTCCACGTGGATACCGCAGAGCAGATCCACGGAGGCAGAACCTGCGGAG
>CABQCB010000192.1 GCA_902462475.1 uncultured Oscillibacter sp.
GAGGCGTTCCAGACGTATACCTCCTGAATGTCCCGCACCCGGCGCACGGCCCGGAGCTGGCGCCGGGCCTGGTTGCCAGCGCCGATGATGCCCACCACCTTGGCGTCCTTCCGGGCCAGATACTTGGCGGAGATGGCGCCGGCGGCGCCGGTGCGGCAGCCGGTGATCCAGGTGCCGTCCATGACGCACCGCAGCGCGCTGGTGGACGCGTCAAAGAGCAGCACCGTGTTCATGCCCCGGGGCAGACCCAGGCTGGGGTTGGCGTCGTATCCGCCGGAGGAGGCCTTGATGGACATGAAGCCGCTGCCCATGTCGATGCCCGCCTTGATGTCCATACCGCCGTGGCTTTGGGGCGTGTGCAGCGCCATAAAGGGGGGCTGCGTCACCTTGCCGCTGTTGAAGGAGCGGTAGGCGTCCTCCACGGCTGCCTGCACCCGGTCCAGATCAATGAGGCTGCCGACCTCGTCTTTATTGAGCAATAACGTTTCCATAAATTCATTTCCTGCCTTTCTGTGGATTTTGGGGTGGAGCGGTCAGTTGACGCCGGATACCGGCATGTCGTTGTAGATTTGTCCCAGGGTCTCGATGTCCCAGTTGCCGCTGGTCAGCACGAAGCAGACCTTTTCCTCCGGCTTGAGGCGGAACTTTTTTGCCATGGCGGCGGCGACGCCCACGCAGGCGGAGGGCTCACCCACCAGCTTGGCCTCCCGGGCCACCAGCTTGGTGGCCTGGAGGATCTCCGCCTCACTGACGCTGACCAGCTCGTCTACGTACCGCTCAATGATGGGGAAGGGGTTGTTGCCGGGGCGGCGGCAGGAAAGGCCGTCGGCCACCGTGGGAGTGCAGGGGGCCTCTGTGACCTCGCCTGCGGCCCGGCTCCGGACATAGGAGTCGTTTCCCTCTGCCTGCACGCCGATGACCCGGATGGAGGGATGGATCTGCTTGGCATAGGTGGCAACGCCGGAGATGAGACCGCCGCCGCCCACCGGCACCACGATGGTATCCAGGAAGGGCAGGTCCTCCAGCACCTCCATGGCGATGGTGCCCTGTCCGGCCATGACCAGGGGGTCTTCGTAGGGATGCACGATGGTGTAGCCGTGCTGCTCCACTTCCTCCCGGACCTTTTCCCAGCGCTTGACGTACAGCCGGTCCCAGAGGATCACGCGGGCGCCCATGCGCCGGGCATTGTCCACCTTCAGGCGGGGCGTATCCTCCGGCAAAACCACCGTCACGGGGATCCCCAGCTTCTCGCCGGCGTAGGCGCAGGCCTGGCCGTGGTTTCCGGAGGAGCTGGTGATGATGCCCTTGGCACGCTCCTGGGGTGACAGGGACAGGATCTTGCTCATGGCGCCCCGCAGCTTGAACGCGCCGGTGATCTGCAGCATTTCCGGCTTCAAATAGGCGTCACAGCCCAAAAGCTTGCCCATGGCCTCCTGCCGCAGCAGCGGCGTATGGCGGATGTAGGGGCCAATGCGCTCTGCTGCGGCTTCAATGTCTTCCAGAGTCACGATCTGCGATTCCATAGGATGACCTCCCTTTGTTTCTTTTCGGGGTTATCATATCACTGTAAAGCCATTCCTACAATTATCGGTATATGTGTAAAAAGTCATCATGATTTGTTATGACTTTGGGAGGCGCAGACCGTCCAGCTTGCAAGAAGCGGCGGAAAAAACAGGCGGCCCGGCGCACAGAAAAAGACGCCTTTGGGCCGAAACGGCACAAAGACGTCTTGCCTGCGGGGATACTTTGTCAAGCGGGAGCGCTGCCTTGCGGGGAGGGCTCTTCCGCTTCCTGGCCCTCCGCCCGGCGGATCTGCCGGCGGAACATATGGATCAGCTCCTGGGCGGGGGGAGACAGGGTGTGGTTTTTTTCCACCACGTAGCCCAGCACCAGCATGTCGTCCAGTCCCTCCACGGTGATGTGGCGCAAAGCGGCGTGGTCCTCTTCAAAAAAGGGCAGGTCGATGCCCAGGTCCACCATTTCCGTCTCCTCCACCAGCGCGGTGGTAAAATGCTCGCTGTTGGTGTAGATCAGGGCGTGCATTTTGTCCATCTGCTCCACACCCACGCTCACCTGCTCCAGATGGTGCTCCATGGAGAAAAAGTCGCTCAGCTCCTGCATGAAGCGCAGTTTGGGCACGTCCTCCCGGGGGATCTGCTTTTGCTGGTAATAGGGACTGCGGGGCCCCACGTAGACGCACACCGGTTCCCGGCACAGCTCTGAAAATTCCAGCCGTTTATGCCGGATGATGTGGCGGAACTCCTTGAGCTGCTTTTGGGAGACATACAGGACCCCCAGCTCGGAAAGACCCTGGGAAACATGGTTGGTGATCTCTTCCACGGTGCCCTGTCGGTGGTGGATCACCATGTCCGGGTGGGACTTGTGCAGCTGCACCAGCAGCCGGGCCAGCACGTGACTGCGGTAGGCGGAGATGTTGAATTCCTCCTGCTGCTCTTTTTTTTCCTCCTGCCGCAGAAGGTCCACGTTTTTCAAGATGGCCTCCGCATAAGGGTAGGTGCTTTTTCCGAAGGCCGTCAGCCGCAGCCCCTTGGAGGTGCGCTCAAACAGAGGCTGTCCCAGATCCGCTTCCAGCTGGTGGATCACCTTGCTGACATTGGGCTGGGTGGTGTAGAGCTTTCCTGCGGCTTTTCCCAGACTTCCGTAACGGCACACCGCCATAAAATATTCCAGCTGCTTGAGTTCCATGGTCTCATCTCCGTTCGTGGGGAGCTTTGCCTCCGGCACCGGAGGCGTACAGGCCGCATGGGCCGGATTTGCATCAAGTATAGCATGAAGCGCGGCGGAAAGCTACGGATTTGATGCGGAACAAAACGAAAAGGCCAGGATGCCCGGCCGCTTGGCGGCAGGAGAAAGCCTTTTTCGGCAGGCGGATATGCAAGGAGATTTTGAGAAGAAAAGGCACCAACTGATGCGGATTCATCAGCTGATGCCTCTTCAAAAGTAAAGTGTTGCCGAATCGTTGCCACAAGGGGCCTTAACCTATCAAAAGCCCAGTCATATCAGGCTTTTCCGGGCCTTTGAAATCATTCCCACTCCACCGTTGCAGGGGGTTTGCTGGTGATGTCGTAGAGCACCCGGTTGACGCCGGGCACCTCGTTGACGATGCGCACGCTCACCCGGTCCAGCACGTCATAGGGGATGCGGGTCCAGTCGGCGGTCATGAAGTCGTCGGTGGTGACGGAGCGCAGGGCGATGGCGTAATCGTAGGTGCGGCCGTCGCCCATGACGCCCACGGAGCGCATGTTGGTCAGCACGGCGAAGTACTGGTTCATGGAGCCTTCCAGGTTGGCCTTGGCGATCTCGTCCCGGAAGATGAAGTCCGCCAGACGCAGGATCTCCAGCTTGTCCTTGGTGATCTCGCCCAGCACGCGGATGGCAAGGCCGGGGCCGGGGAAGGGCTGGCGCATGACCAGATACTCCGGCAGGCCCAGCTCGCGGCCCAGCTGACGGACCTCGTCCTTGAACAGCATCCGCAGCGGCTCGATGATCTCCTTGAAGTCCACATAGTCGGGCAGGCCGCCCACGTTGTGGTGGCTCTTGATGACGGCGGCGTTGCCGGCGCCGGACTCGATGACGTCGGGATAGATGGTGCCCTGGACCAGGTAGTCCACCTGGCCGATCTTCTTGGCCTCCGCCTCAAAGACCCGGATGAACTCCTCGCCGATGATCTTGCGCTTGCGCTCCGGGTCGCTGACGCCGGCCAGCTTGCCCAAGAACAGCTCCTCGGCGTTGGCGCGGACGAAGTTGATGTCCCACTTCTTGAAAGCGGCCTCCACCTCGTCGCCCTC